>JAQYFM010000220.1 GCA_028723145.1 Spirochaetales bacterium
CTAATTCTGATAACTTTAGACAATCCTCAATACAGGGTGTTATGAAAAGAATTAAGGCTAAGGGAGCTACAGTAATTATCTATGAACCAACATTAAATAATGGTGACACTTTCTTTGGTTCTAAGGTTGTAAATAATTTAAGTGAATTTAAAGCTAAAAGCGATGTAATTATTGCAAATAGATTTGATGCAAGCCTTGATGATGTTAAAGAAAAAGTATTTACAAGAGATTTATTTAGAAGAGATTAAAAAAGAGGGAAAAAATGTACTGCGAAGAAAAATTTAGAGAAATTTACAATCGAGAACCTGAAACATCATTTTGTCCATACAGAGTGTGTCCATTAGGTGCTCATATAGACCACCAGTTTGGTCCTATCTTAGGTTTTGCTTTAGACTATGGTGTTCATATGGCATATGGAGTAAAGAATAATGGAATAATAGAGCTACAATCTATGAACTTCCCAAAGCGTGTTCAATTCCATATTTCTTCTGTTCCAGAGACTAAGGAAGGCGATTGGGGTGATTATCTTAGAGGTGCAACAAAAGCTATTAGTGAGAAATATAAATTAACAAAAGGACTATGTGGGGTTATTAGAGGAGCTCTCCCTTCAGGAGGTATTTCATCTTCTGCAGCTGTAACGATTTGTTATATGAAAGCTCTATGTAAAGTAAATGATATAGAGTTATCTGATAGCGAATATATATACCTTGCAAAAAAAGCAGAAAATGAATACGTAGGTGTTGCTTCTGGAAAACTTGATCAAAGCTGTGAAACGCTTTGTAGAAAAAATAATATCCTATTTATGGACTGTAAGGATGATTCATATAAAAACATACCTTTACAAGAAAAGATGAAACCTTTCAAAATAGGTATCTTCTTTTCAGGACTAGAGAGAAACTTAGCAACCTCTGCTTATAATAATCGAGTTGATGAATGTAAAGCTTCTGCTTTTGCACTATATTCCTATGCAGTAACTGATAGACGTGGAGACTATAACCTTGATGAAGGTTTAAAGTTCCAAGATATGAGACTTAGAAATATTCCAGAGGAAATATTTAAAGAGTTTGGAGTAAGACTTCCAACCTCTTGGCAGAAGAGGTGTAACCACTTCTACTCTGAAATGCATCGAGTTGAAAAGGGAATTGAGTGTTGGAAAAATGGTGAAATAGAATCATTTGGAAGACTTATTAATGAAAGTGGAATGTCTTCCATTGTGAACTATGAATGTGGTTCTCCTTGGTTAATAAAACTCTATGATATTCTTTCTAAACTTGATGGTGTTTATGGTGCAAGATTCTCTGGTGCAGGATTTAAAGGTTGTTGTATGGCATTAATTGATCCAGAAAAGGCTGAATACATTAAAGAAACTGTAGAAAGAGAGTATTTAAAAGAATTCCCATCATTAAATGGAAAATATAAAGCATACATCTGTTCAACAGCTGATGGTGTTGGTAAAGCAGAAGGAGATAGATTTTAATGACATGTATTGTATTAGCAGCAGGATATGCTACAAGGATGTATCCTCTAACACTAAACTTTCCTAAACCACTTTTAGAAGTAGGTTGTAAAAAAATAATTGATTGGCTTCTTGATGATATTAATGATTCTGGTGTCAATCAAACTGTTGTAGTAACAAACCATAAGTTTTATGAGCAATTTGAAACTTGGGAAAAAACACGAGAAAACGTAATAGTTCTTGATGATGGTTCAACTGATAATGATAATCGATTAGGAGCTGTTAAAGATATTGAGTTTGCTATTGATAAAGAGAAAATAGATGATGATGTAATTGTATTAGCTGGAGATAATGTCCTTGATTTTTCTTTAAAAGGTTTTATTGAATTTGCTAAAGCAAAAAAAACTACCTGTATAATGAGACATGAACAAAATGATATATCTAAGTTAAGGAAAACAGGTGTTATTACAATAGATGAAAATGAAAAAGTAATAGATATGGAAGAAAAGCCAGAGATGCCTAAATCAAATTGGGCTGTTCCACCTTTTTACTACTATACAAAGGATGATATTAAGCTAATAAAAGAAGGTATTAAGGAAGGATGTAAAACAGATGCTCCAGGTTCTTTTATTTCTTGGTTGATAAATAAAAGAAGTGTGCATGCATATCTTATGCCTGGCAAAAGATATGATGTTGGCTCTATTGAAGGATATGAAAAGATAAAAACTGAATATAAGGGAATTACTATAAAATGAAAAAGAATATTTTAGTAACAGGTGCAGCAGGATTTATTGGTGCAAATTTAGTTAAAGAATTATTAAATTCAACTGATGATAAGATTATCGGTATCGATAACTTAAATGATTATTATGATGTTTCACTAAAAGAGTTTAGACTCAAAGAAATTGAAGCATTAAACAAAGATTTCACTTTTATTAAGGGAAGTATTGCAGATAAAGAACTTATAAATAGTTTATTTGAAGAATATCATTTTAATATTGTTGTTAACCTAGCAGCTCAAGCAGGAGTAAGATACTCAATTACTAAC
>JAQYFM010000221.1 GCA_028723145.1 Spirochaetales bacterium
CTTGCACCAGCACCAACTATTGTATGAAGTTCATCGATAAAGAGAATAACCTCTCCATTGCTCTTAGTTACCTCGTTGATAACACCCTTCAAACGTTCCTCAAATTCACCTCTGAATTTAGCACCCGCGACAAGAGAACCAACATCCAAAGAAAGAATCCTCTTACTCCTTAATGATTCAGGAACATCACCTTTCGTAATTCTTTGAGCAAGACCTTCTACAATAGCTGTCTTACCAACACCTGGTTCACCTATTAAAACTGGATTATTTTTAGTCTTTCTACAAAGAACTTGCATTACCCTTCTTATCTCTTCATCTCTTCCGATAACAGGGTCAAGCTTGTCCTCTCTAGCAGCTTTAGTTAAATCCTTACAGTATTTTTCAAGCACTTGGTAACTAGCTTCTGGATCTTGGTTAGTAATTCTTACATTACCTCTAATATCCTTTAACGCCTTTAGAATCTCTTCCTTCTTAAGTCCTAGCTCTCTTAATGCATTTCCTTCAACGCTTGAAGAGTCAACTAGAGCGAGTAAAAAATGTTCTGCACTAGTATATTCATCCTTGAAAGAGGATGCTATCTTTTCAGCTTGATTTAAGTCCTGATAACAGCTTTGGGAAAGACTTCTTTGTACGTTACCATAAGCTTTTGGAAGCTTAGAAAGTACATTTCTCATTGCAGAATCAACACTCTGAACAGTAACTCCTAGCTTCTCTAAAAGAGGTCTAATAACCCCTTCTTTTTGATCAAGAAGTGCAATAAGAATATGAGCTGATGTAAGTTCGCTGTGACTTTCTTCTCCAGCAAATTGATTAGCCCGCTCAATTGCTTCCTGCATTTTAATTGTAAATTTATTTAAATCCATATTACTCTCCATTATTTGGAGAACGCTTCACACGCTCTTAATGTAATAAAAGAGGAAATAATCGACAAGAAATTATTCTGAAATTTTAAAGCAGTTTTTTCCTTCTCGTTTAGCTTTATAAAGCTCTTCATCTGCCTTTTCATAGATTATATCAAACTCTGTTGCATCTCTTTGAGTACAAACTACTCCCATAGAAACAGTAGGTTTAACAACTCCATTAGCTAAGCCAGAGACAATGTTTTGCTTAAGCTCCTCTAATTTTTTATTAATAACATCTAGTGAATCATTATTATCTATTTTAATGAGACAACAGAACTCATCACCACCCATCCTGCCTGAAAGAGAGCCAGCTGGAAGATGTTCTTTTAAGATTAGAGCAAGGGTTTGTAATGCTTTATCACCTCTTGGGTGACCATAGGTATCATTTAACCTTTTAAAGTTATCTATATCAATCATAAGTAAAAGGTATCTAGAGTCCGAAAGTGAAAGAAGATGCTCTGCATGGCGTTTAAAAGCAGAACGGTTTAAAGCACCTGTTAGAGGATCTTTTTGATTTGATTCCTCTAAGCGATGAAGGCTCATCATTACCCTATTTCTCGCAAGACCTACTTGGAGCTGTACAGAAACAGAGTCTGTGATATCAGATACAATAACCGTTGTATGACCATTTTCAATAACACCTGTACAATATACATATCTACCAGTACCATCAAAACGCTTTATTCTATGTTCAATGTATACAATACCTTTTATACTTTCTTGGTTAACAAGGTTCCAATAAGCTTCCCTATCTTCCTCAAAAATTAAATCATTTTGAGTTAACTTTAACCTCTCAACATCATATTGAGAGTATCCAGTCATATGTTCAAATTGTTTATCGACGTTCAAAATAATATTATCTTGACCAATTTCATATCTTGAGAATAGAACAGGAGTTACAAGATTTGTTAATTCATGATTATCAAATAACTGTTCTTCGCTTTCAGTTTTTACACTAATATCTTTATTTCCAGTAATTAACGATAAGAAGCAGTCAACAATATATGGATCGAATTGAGTACCTGCATGAGTTTTAAGCTCATTCAAAGCCTTTTCTTGACTCATAGCCTTTCTATATGGTCTATCAGATACCATAGCATCGTAAGAGTCTACAACAGAAATAACTCGTGAAAGCAAAGGAATATCTTCATATTTCAATCCATCAGGATAACCACTACCATCCCAGTTTTCATGGTGGTGTAAAATAGCTGGTGCTATGATATTAAGCTCTGGAGTTGCCTTAGCAATTCTATAGCCTTTAACGGCATGTGTACGCATTATTTCTCTTTCGCTATCAGTTAGCTTAGCAGGCTTTATTAAAATATCACGAGGAACACCTACCTTACCAATATCGTGAAAAAGACATAGTAATGAAAGCTGGTCTCTTTCATAATCTGTTAATCCAAGAATGTAGGATAGTTTTTCTCCAAGTTCTCTTGTTCTTCTAACATGAAGCTCTGTCTCTGTATCACACTCTAAAAGCATTTGGTGTAGCGAATCGATAACAGATGAGTGGTCAGAATCACTATCAAGAAGCTTTCTAGTTTTTAAAATTGATAATATTTTATTAATCGCTTTGGAAACATCACAAACTTTATCTGCTTGAGTTAAAGCAAAGTTAAAAGAAAGGTGGAATGGGAAGCTATTATCAGAGATTAACTCTTCATTTGCTTTAATTAATAGTGCCTTCATCTGCTCTTGGTTGACCATTCTTGAGATACAGCATAAAACAGCATCTTGCAAACGAACAAAGATAGCATCTCTTGGCATAATTTCTCTTAATAGCTGAGCATGTTTATGAAGCGCCTTATCCCCACCTTCTCTACCAACAGTGTTATTTAATAGTGTTAATCTATTTAAGTCACTTACAGCGATACAGATATTTCCATCACTTAGTAGCTCATTTATATGGTGATAGAAATATGCTTGAGTATGATAGTTTGTTACAAGATCAACACCTAATGTATTTTCAGTAAAGATAAAGAAACGTCCTATAATATCTCTACTCTTTTTATCAGTGAGTACCTTAAAGTCACAAATATATGAAAAATCAGAGACCTTGCTATTTGTCCAATATAAACGCTTATCTTGATTTAAATCTGATAAATTATCACCAAAATCACAGCACTCTAAAAAAGAATTTAGAGTTTCACAATTATCAATCCGTAATAAACTCTTTGCATTTTTATTTGAAAATACTAACTTGTTATCATCACTAAATAAAAATACAGGCTGAAGAATTTCTTCAAAAACACTAGTTTGAAGTCTTCCTAATAGATATTTATCTCGAGCTTCAAATGAATTCCAATATACTAAATATCCCAAAATACTATAAAAGGCTACTGAAATATCGATTATTAGAATATCCTTCATCAAGAGGTATGCAGCATTTAATAAAACAACAGCTAAAATACTGCCCATCATTCGTTCATAAAAGACTTTATATAATTTAGGCTGTTGAGACGATTCATATAAAAGCGCTATAAAGCTTAATGCTATTGATATATAGCAAATAGATAAATGGACCTTGTATAGTGGATAAGATGAGAAATCCCAAGCAACTAAAGGTGATGTAACTTCATAAAATGATACCTCAATGCCGGTAAAAGGATTACTCATTAATAAAAGAACATCTATTGCTATCGCATAATATAATAATGTCCTTATCACTCTAAAAATCTTATTTCTATTTGCTCTCTTTGCTTGTGCAAAGAAATAGTTCATCAACAACATTATCATGATATCTATAGCAGAAAAATATATGCTATAAACCCAAGTTGCAGCTCTTAAGTCCTCTACTATAATAGTAGAAAGATAGAGTATGTTAACTAAAACTGTTGATAATAGAGCATATCTAAAAGTCTTTGCTTCAAAGCTTTTATTTTTTAGGGAGATTTTAAATAATAAAATGGTGCTTAGCGACATAAATACATATATTGCTATACAAATTAGCCGTAGCATCTCTAGTCTCTCCCTTTTTATTTAAAATAAATCATAAACTTAAAGTAGCGAGTATTACAATAATAATTTATTTGCTAATTTTACTAATAAAAGCTTGGATTCTTGGGTTTTCCTGTTTTGTAAAAAATGTTTCAGGATCTTGATCTGCAAGAATAGATCCCGCTTCCATAAAAAATAACCTACAATTTTAGTAGACTTTATTTTATACGGAAGAAATCAAGATAAGTTGAAATGAATACTTTTGAGTCAGAAGCGGAGAAATTCCCAAGGAATGCAATCTGGAAACAAAAAGCTTCAAGTAGTGTAAATAAATGTCTTGAAACCATCTCAATATCACAATTATTGCTAATTTCACCCTTTTTTATACCATTATTTAATAATCTCTTAAAAAGGATAGTAAGCTTCGCTGTTCTTCTCATAATGATATCAGAAAAGTCTACATGCTCTCTCTTACTTTGAAGCATAACGTCCATCAATGACTGTAACTCACCTTCTGACTCTACTGCTTGGTCTACGATATCACAGCAAATCCAAGTTAATCTATCAAGACTATTACCATAGGAAAGATCCCAAGCCATTTGACTATACTTTGTAAACATCTTTCCTGTAATAAGCTTTACAGCATAGTAATATATTTCTTTCTTATCCTTAAAATACTGATATAAAGTAGGACGCGATAGACCACATTCCTCTGCTATACTTGATAAATTACTATCTCTATATCCATCTCTAGCAAAGATTTCTAATGCTTTTTTTAAGATAATTACTTTTCTTTCTTCGTGGTCAATCTTTTTTGGCATAAAGTCATTATACCTTGAAAATGTCAAAAATGACAAGTAAATCTAATAATGTCAAATTAGTCATATCTTTCAAAGATTGTCAAAATAATGCTTTAGATTTCATAAAATAAAGATAAATTGCTAATATCAACGCTAAAATATCAGCTACAGGCTAAGCCCAAATTGCGCTAGCTTAATTCAAGAATATAGTAGGTAATACATTTTGTAATACTTCTTTTTAAGGGAGCATTTTGCTCCTGCCTTAGTTGTTTTACCTATTTTTATTCTTTTTTTAGGACCATAGTATAATAAATCTATTATCTATTTCTTTTTTTAATCTTGAAGCAATACCAACAACTGTTTATCGTGTAGCTTTAAAATGACTTTCCTTGCCATCTGATTATCTTTTAAAATACCTTTATTGTTAAGTCTTTTGGACGTAACTCAAAATTAGGGCACTGTTATAGAGTGTCATTAAACCATTATCTAATTGGTTTTACAAATGAAAGTATACTACTGCATCAATCAATAGCATGATATTAATTGGGATAAATAATTAGGAGTCAAAAAGACTCCCAATTTGTGAATTAATATCTTAATGAATCAGAAATAGTAGCAACCATTACAGCTTTAATAGTATGCATTCTATTTTCAGCCTCATCAAATACAACACTGTTTTTGCTTCTGAATACTTCATCTGTTACTTCCATCTCATCAAGGCCAAACTTCTCTTTAACCATCTGAGCTGTTGTTGTATTTAAGTCATGGAATGAAGGTAAGCAGTGCTCGAAAATACAATCAGGATTACCGGTCATCTCCATTACCTTTTTATTTACTTGGTAAGGCTTTAAAAGAGCAATACGCTCTGCCATCTTATCTTCTTCACCCATTGAGCACCAAATATCAGTGTAAATGATATCAGCATCTTTTACAGCTTCCTCGATATTAGAAGTAATTGTAATTTTACTTCCACTTTCTTTTGCAAAAGCTGTACATTCATCAACTAAACTTTGAGCAGGGTATAAGCTTTCAGGAGTTGCAATTGCGAAATCCATTCCAATCTTTGTTGCACCAATAAAGAGTGCATTTGCAACGTTATTTCTACCATCACCAACATATGCCATTTTCATTTGATCGAGAGGCTTGTTGATGTGCTCCTTTGCAGTTAAGAAATCTGCTAAAACCTGAGTTGGATGATCATCATCAGTAAGGCCATTCCATACAGGTACCCCTGAATACTTTGCTAGATCTTCAACAACAGAGTGAGCAAAACCTCTATACTCAATACCATCATAAAGACGACCAAGTACATTTGCTGTATCCTCTAACGATTCCTTTTTACCCATCTGAGAGTTTGTTAAGTATGTTACTCCAGCACCTTCATCATAAGCGGCTACTTCAAATGAACAACGGGTACGAGTACTAGTTTTGTCAAAAAGTAATACGATGTTTTTGCCAGATAATAAATGTCCCATTACACCTGGATCACATGGCTTTACATACTTCTTCTTTTTTAACTCTTGTGCTAATGAGATCAAATACATGATCTCTTCCTTTGAATAATCTTTTAATGTAAGAAAACTGCGGCCCTTTAATTTCATATGTTTCACCTCTTGAAAAAGAAATATATACATTTAGCAATAAATCGTCAATATATTGCATAAATATACATATAATTTTCTATAAAATTTCAAAATTATTAAAGCTAAATAATTAAGTATTATCTTAAAATAAGTATTTATTTTATAACTAGTTAAATTAATACTTAAAGATAGAAATTACTAAATTTAAATTCACTAATTTCAATAATAATACATAATTATTAATTATTCATTTAGCTGAAGCACATCACTATTTTTATCTTCCTCAGGGAGCTCTATGCTTGAAAGTTTAAGGGAAATCTTTTGAGTTCTTGAAGAAACATCACTTAGCTTTGAGGAAGCACTATCGATACTCTTTAATGCTTTATCAACGCTATCAGCGAAGTAACCAAATTGCTTCTTCATTCCTGCAAATAACTTCCAAACTTCATGACTTCTTTTTTCTACAGCGAGGGTTCGAAAGCCCATTTGAAGACTATTAATGAGCGCTGCCAAAGTAGTTGGTCCAGCAACCGTTACACGATATTGTGTTTGAAGAGTATCGGTAAAACCTGGGATTGATAATATTTCTGCGTATAAGCTTTCTGTTGGTAAAAACAGAATAGCAAAGTCAGTAGTTTTTGGAGGATTAATATACTTTGATGAAATATCCTTCGCCTCTGATAGCACTCGATTTTTCATCTGTATTTGATAAGCC
>JAQYFM010000222.1 GCA_028723145.1 Spirochaetales bacterium
AAAAACGCACTTTAGACTGTCTTTGACAATTTGAGGAGGAATTGAAATGAAAAAAAAGGATGAGCTCATTGTTCGCCGTGATGTTTCATTAGCAAAAAGGCTTTATAAGTGTTGGCCTTTGTATGTGTTCTTACTCCCAGGGGTAATATGGTACATCATGTTCTGCTATAAACCAATGATTGGTCTTAGAATGGCTTTTTATGATTACAACATATTTAGAGGATTTTCTGGAAGTAAATTTGTTGGGTTAGAAAATTTCAAAATCTATATGTCTAGTCCAGACTTTGGAAGAACTTTAAAAAACACTCTTATGATAGCAGTATGGCAGATGGTAATATGTTTCCCAGTTCCTGTTATATTAGCAATCTTAATTACTGAGATGAAGAGTAAGATTGTCTCAAAGATGGTACAGACAATTTCATTCTTACCACACTTTATTTCAACAGTAGTAGTTTGTGGTATGGTTGTTAACTTCCTATCTCCAAGTACAGGTATTATCAATATGATTCTTGGAAAATTTGGAATTGAAGCAAAGTATTTCATGGTTTACCCTCAGTACTTTAGACCAATTTATACAATTATGACTCTTTGGCAGACTGCAGGCTTTAATGCAATTGTTTATATTGCTGCATTAATGGGAATTGACCCTCAGCTATATGAAGCTGCAATCGTTGATGGTGCTGGAAGATGGAGAAGAATTATTAATATTACTATCCCAGGTATCATCCCTACTGTAGTAACAATGTTTATTATGAATATTGGTAAGATGGTTAAGGTTGGCTATGAATCTATCCTTCTTCTCTATGAACCATCAACATATGCAACAGCCGATGTAATTTCAACATACTCCTTCAGAATGGGTATTCAGAATGGTGACTATGGTGTTGCTACTGCTGCAGGTCTTTTTGAAGCAGTTATCGCACTTATCTTAGTTGTCGCAGCTAACAAGGTTAGTAAGCGTCTTACTGAGACAGCACTTTGGTAAGGGGGAAGAGAGATGAAAAAAAGGGTTTCAATAAGACAAAGTGGAAAAAATGCTGGTATTAAAATCCAGAGTAGAGGTGAAAAGATATTTGATGCAGCATTAAATGTCTTTGGTGTAATACTTGTAGCTATTATCCTTTATCCTATCTACTATGTATTTATTGCTTCTATTTCAAGACCACTTCCTGTAGAAAACGGTTCTGTAATCTTAACACCAGTTGGAGTTACTCTTGAATCCTATAGACAGGCATTAAAGACTCCATTCTTAGGTACAGCTTTACTTAACAGTCTTTACTATACCTTTGGTGGCGTATTAGTAAATATGGTTTTCTCAACAACAATGGCTTATGCTCTTTCTAAAAAGCGCTTAGTTGGAAGAAAGATATTTACACTCTTTACAGTTTTCACAATGTGGTTTAGTGCAGGTATTATTCCTCTCTATATGACATTCCGTGATTTCCATATGCTCAATACTCGCTCTGCAATTTTGTTTGGATTTGCAATGAATACATACAATATGATTATTCTAAAGAGCTTCTTTGAACAGGTTCCGGAATCACTTGAAGAGGCAGCATTCATTGACGGTGCTAGTGATTTTAGAATTTTCTCTCAAATCTACATACCTCTATCAAAACCTGCTTTAGCAACTGTTGGTTTGTTCTACGCTGTAAATAGATGGAATGGTTACTTCTGGCCTATGAACCTTTTAACAGATGATTCAAAAGTTCCACTACAGGTACTTTTAAAGAAACTCCTTGTTGATAAGGTAAAGAATGAAATGGAAAGTGCAATCATTACTTCAGCATCCCTTTCAAGCCAAACAACTACAATTTATGCACTTATTATTATCGCAATTATTCCGATGGCAATCGTCTATCCATTTGTACAAAAGTACTTCAAGACTGGTTTAACTATCGGCGCAAATAAAGGTTAATATCAAAGGAGGATATTATTATGAAAAAGACAATTATCATTATGCTCGCACTCCTCGCTCTATGTACTCCTGTATTCGCAGGTGGCCAGAGTGAGACTACAGCAGCAAAAACAACTGCTAGTAGCACACCAACTCTCAACCCAGATGGTTCTTTCCATCTCCCAATTGTAGATTCTCCAAAAGAATTCACAATTTTCTTAAACTTTAACAATATGCCATTTGACAGCAACTGGAAGGTTTGGAAGAAACTTGCTGCTGACACAAATGTAAGTTTTAAGAGTGTAATTAGCCAATCAAACTCAAATGAGACTGAAGCTTATAACCTTATGCTTTCATCAGGTAACCTTGCAGATGTTATTGGTTATGTTTCAACTGCAGATCTTGAAAGTTTGGGTCGTGATGGTGGTCTTATCGCACTTAATGATTTAATTGATGAATATGCACCAAACATTAAGAAGATGATGGAAGAAGATCCAAAGTTTGCTCAGTATGCAACTTCAACAGATGGTAACATCTACTTCATTCCTAAGAACCAAGGTCTTAAGGCTGCTGAATATTGGTGGATTAGAAATGACTGGCTCCAAAAGCTTGGTCTTGAAGTTCCAACAACCGTAGATGAGTTCGAAAAGGTTATGTATGCTTTCAGAAACAATGACCCAAACGGTAACGGTGTTAAGGATGAGATTCCTCTCTTTGATAGAGCTGGTTGGAAGATGCCTGAAGAATATCTTTACCTCTTTGATAGCTCAACAGGCTTCTATACAAGAAATGGTGTTGTAGAATTCGAACCTCTTGAAGAAAACTTCAGATATGGTGTTAGAAAGCTTATCCAGTGGTATAAGGATGGTATTTTAGATCCAGAAATCTTTACTCGTGGTAATAAGAGCCGTGACGTACTCCTTGCTGCAAACATCGGTGGTTGTACACATGACTGGGTATCTACAAGTGAATACAATGTAAAGCTTGCAAAGGAAATTCCTGGTCTTGAGATGATTGCTATTGCACCTCCTGCTGACCAGAATGGTGTTGTAAAAGAAAGAACAGAAAGATTCCCAGGTGTAGGTTGGGGTATTTCTTCAGCATGTAAGGATCCTGTAACAGTAATTAAGTTCTTCGATTATCTCTTCTCAAAGGCAGGTTCTGCTCTCATGAACTGGGGTATTGAAGGTGAAGAATACTATGTTGATGAAAATGGTAATAAGAAATTCTATGATTCAGTTCTCCATGGTTCACAGTCTGTAGTTGGTTACCTCAGATCAATTGGTGCTCTCT
>JAQYFM010000223.1 GCA_028723145.1 Spirochaetales bacterium
GGTGATATGGATTCTACACAATATAAAGAAGAAATCATATCTAGTGGAGCAATTGTTTATCCTCGTGATAAAGATTATTCTGATACGGAACTAGCGATTAGGCATTTAGAATCTGATGATTACTATTTAGTTGGAGGGGGAGGTGGAAGACTTGATCATCAATTAGCCCTTATGGCGTTATTTTCAAGATATCCTGCCCCTAAATATTGGTTTAGCAAAGAGGATATTATTATTCGTTGTGATAGAGAAATAAATCTTAACATACCAGTTGGCTCTGATATTAGTATTTTACCTATTAATGAAATAGCTCATGTTAGTACTATAGGGTTAAAATGGGAGCTTGGAGGGTTTAAAATTTCTTATTCATCTGTTTCTTTGTCAAATAGAAACGAAGTTGAAAATGTCAAAATTCTCACAAATAAACCAATTTTTATTAGAGTTTCTAGTCAGCTGTTGTCTTACTTTGAGAATATGGTATATTAATTACAAAAACATTTTGTAAGGAAAGTATATGCTTCAATTTAGACGTGTATTAGCATTTTCATCTAGAGTTCATACATATCTTTTGATGCTCTATCTCTTCTTCTTTTTAATGTTTTTCTTTACTTTTATTACTTCAGTTGATTTAGCGTTATTAACAATAATAAAGACTGCGATGACTTTAATTAGCTGGACAATGATTTTCTTTGGTGTATGGATAGTCTTTGCATCGATATATCAATTTTTCTATACAAAGGTATTTGCCTTTACTCCTGCTTTATTAACAGTACTAAGATGTATTCTTGTTTTATTGCTAGCAACTGGAGCAGATTTTGTTGAAACCATTGTTGTGGAAGGAGTTAGTTTATGAGTGAATCAATCTATGCAATAAGAGGTGCAACTACTGTTGAATTTGATAGTGTTTCAGAAATTGATAATGCTGTAAAAGAAATGTTTTCTGAAATTCTTTCTAGAAATTCAATAAGTGAAGAGGAAATTGCATTTGTTCTTTTTTCTCAAACCTCTGATTTAAAATCTAGAAACGCTGCAGCAGCAGTAAGAAAAGCAGGATACTGTGCTTCTGTTCCTCTTTTTTGTGTTCAAGAGGCAGAGATAAATGGAATGCTTGATAAGGTAATTAGAGTGCTTGTTCAAGTAAACCATCCTAAAAATGGCGAACCAAAAATGGTTTACTTAAACAGAGCAGAAAAATTAAGACCAGACTTAAAGAGATAAGAAAGTCGTAAATAACTTGAGTAGGGCAGTTGTATCTTTAGTACCTCCACATTCATATGGAGAGTGCATTGCGAGTTGGGCAACGCCTACATCACATGTTGGGATGCTTATCTTTTGGATTGATAAATTGCCAAGAGTTGAGCCTCCTAACTGATCTGAATTGTTAACAAATACTTGATAAGGAATATCATTTTTCTTCATTAATGCTTTTAAAAAGGCTCCTGTTGATGCATCTGTGGTATATTTTTGATTTGCAGAATACTTTAATAAGATGCCACCATTGATAACTGGTAGGTTAGTAACATCACTCTTATCAGCATAGTTGGGATGAACAGCGTGGCCATTATCAGCACTAACCATGAAAGATGAAGCGATTTGTGAATATCTTTCTTCTTCACTTATATTTAATGAGCACATAACTCTATTGATAGTTGTTGATAAGAAATCTGAAAGGGCACCTTGTCTTGTTCCGCTTCCCACTTCTTCATTATCAAATAGAGAAACCATTGCAATTTTTTCTTTAGGTTCTGCTTCGATAAGAGATTTAAAAGCAGAGTAAGAGCACTGTAAATCATCTATTTTTGGGCTTGAGAAGAATTCATCATCTAACCCCCAAATAACAGGTTCACATCTATTATATAAGAATAAATCGTAATCTAATAACTCGTCTTCTGTGCAATTAGCTTGTTTTGCAATAAATGAAGAGAATGCTTTTTTATCACTTGATTGAGCAAAAAGTGGCAAAAGCTCTTTTTGAACAGAATACTTAATACCATCATTTGCTGTTCTATTTTGATGAATTGCTAAATTAACTATTGAAAGTAATGGCTTTGGAATATCAAATAGTTGCTCCTTTACTTCTCCATCTTTTAATACAAATACTCTACCTGCAACTGATAGAGGTCTGTCAAACCAAGGAGAAAGTAACATACCACCATACTTTTCAATATTTAATTTGATATAGCCATTAGCTAAAATCTCTGGATTTGGTTTTATTTTAAAAGTAGGACTATCGGTATGAGCGGATACTATCGAAAAGCCTTTAAATGATTGAGGGATAGAAAAAGCAATTAGCGAAGATGAATTTCTTTCAACAAAGTATTTCTTTCCTTTTTCAATATTAAATTTCTCATTTTCTTTTAATTGGATAAATCCATTTGCTAGTAATTCTTTTTTCATGTTTGCGACAACATGGAATGGGGAAGGGCTTTTAGAAATAAAATCTAATAGGTTTTGTGTATCTTTAATATTTTGGTTCATGTTTGTACCTCAGCTTGAGATAATAAGATAAATATAAAGAAGGTACAATAACAAAAAAAAGACCTCATTACTGAGGTCTTAGCCGACTGTCGGATTTGAACCAACGACCGGCTGATTACAAATCAGCTGCTCTGCCAGCTGAGCTAAGTCGGCGTGTCGTTCACACTGAACAATCGAGATACTACCTGTAATCGAAAATAATTGCAACTACTTTTTTAAAAAAAATTAAAAAAAATTTCACTATTTTTTGCTAATTAGTTATAAAATAAGATAATAAATCATAAAAAAATAAAAAAACATTTTTAATGCTTGAAATATATATGTAATAAATGATATTCTCGACAAGAATTGAATTTAATTTAGAATATTTGACAACTAGTCTTGCTTTGTGTATTATTAGCGAGACATGTCATTTACGGAGGAATAAAGAAATGGCCGGTAATGTTTCTAAGAACGCTCACCGTGAAGGTGCAAAAGTATTATTAAGCAGATGGGGCGGTGCAATCAAAATGAAGAGTGTATTCGAAAATGGTAAACTTCGCCACTATGCTGTTTGTGAGAAAACTGGTAACACAGCACGCAAAGCTAAAGATCTTATGTAAGATTGCTTAATATGCATTTTTTCAGCCTGTCGAGACGTCGGCAGGTTTTTTTGTTTTTTTTGAACAAAAATTTTTAGAAAATAATATTTTTTTCGTATCTTAATTAAATTCTTCGTGTTATATTGTAACAGAGAACATTTTTCTTAAAACCAAAAAAACATATCGTTCGTTGTTAGGAGGAAGACACGTGAATCGTTTTACTAAAACACTGTCAACTTTAGTTCTTGTCGTAATGGTCGCCCTCTCACTGATCGGTTGTCAGAGTACATCCGCTCCAGTAGAAGTTGTACCAGAGATTGTAGTTCCTGAAGCTGTACCTGTTGCAGAAGTTCCTGTTGTTGAGGAACCAGCTCCAGTAGTAGCTCCAGAACCAGAACCAGTTGTTGAAGAACCTGCTAAGGCAGAACCAGTTTATGGATCTGTTTCAGTTTATGGCTATCCAATTTCTTATAAAGTAGAAGCTGGAAAAGCAACAATTACTTATCCTTCATTCGTAACAGATGAAGAAGTAGTTGGATTCCTTTCATACTTTGCCCAAAAAGCAGGTGCAATTGTTGAAGGTACTGTATTTGAGATTACAGCACCAGGTACTGTAGTAGTTACTTTTGATGAAGCTGCTACATATGCTGATGTTGAAGCTGTAGGTACTTATGCATTTAATTGCTTATTTGAATATGTAAATATGCTTTTTGCACCAGTTGCTGAAGAACCAGCTCCAGTAGTTGAAGAGCCAGCTCCAGTTGTAGAAGCACCTGTTGAAACAAAATATTCAGGTACAGTATATGCATATGGTTTCCCTGTTCGCTATGAAGTTGAACTTGGTAAAGTTTATATTGATTATCCAAGCGTAATTACAAAAGAAGATGCTCAGGGTTTCTTCGGTTACGTTGCTAATAAATATGGTGAATATGCTAAGGCTGTAACATTTAAGTTTGTTGATGATTCAGCTGTAGAATTATATTTTTCAAAGGATGCTTCATTTGAAGATATCCAGGTTGTTGCAGGCGCACTTGCTAATGATCTTGTAGACTATGTAACTAGCCTTTTCGCAGCTCTAGAGCAAGTTGCAGAAGCTCCAGCTGTAGAAGAAGTTGCACCAGTTGTTGAAGAGCCAGCTCCTGTAGCAGAAGAACCAGCAGTTGTATATCCATATGGTGTTCAGCCAATTGTTAAGAATACACAAGGTGACACAGAATTTGATCTCTTCGTAGTTCATACTAACGATGTTCACGCTAGAATTGTTCCAGCTGATGGTGGTATGGGTTATGCTAAGCTTGCTACATTAGTAAAAGCTGGTAGAGCAATTACTGATAACATCCTCGTACTTGATGCTGGTGACGTAACACACGGAACTAACTTAGCTAATATGTTCAATGGTCAGACAGTAGGACAGATTCTTGCTATGATTGGTTACGATGCAGTTGCTCCAGGTAACCATGATTTCAACTATGGCGCTGACAACCTCAAGGCTCTTGCTGCAATGTCAGAAGCTATTGGTGGACCAAAAGTTCTTTCAGCTAACATTCTTACTGAAGATGGTTACAATGTATTCCAGCCATATCAGCTTTATGATTTCAATGGCTTCAAGGTTTGTGTAATTGGTCTTACAACTCCTGATACAAAGACAAAAGCACATCCTAAGTACACAGAAGGTCTTACATTCTGGTCTGATGAAGTACTTGCAGTTGCACAGTATGCAATTGATCTTGCTCATGAATATGCTGATTACGTAATCGTACTTGGTCACTTCGGTCTTGATGAAGATGGTTCAAGTGGTATCACAAGTGAATATGTTTGTAAGAACATTAAGGGTATCGACCTCTTTGTTGATGGTCACAGCCACACAACATTACCAGAAGGTTATAAAGTTGGTGATACTCTCATCGTACAGACAGGTGAATACCTCAAGAACGTTGGCCTTGTTCAGCTTCACGTTAAAGATGGTAAAGTAACAGCTACTTACCCAATGCTCATTTCAGCTTCTGATGTTCTTGATCCAGCAAATAGTGAATTAGCTAAGTCTGTTGGTATCACAGAAGTTCCAGATGATCCTGAAGTATCAGCTTACATCGCAGCAGTTGAAGAAGAACTCAATGCTAAACTCTCTGTTGTAATTGCAGACGTTCCAGTATTCCTTGATGGTGCTAGAGCTAACGTTAGAACAAAGCAGACTAACCTTTCTAAGCTTATCTGTGAAGCTATGACAGCTGAAACAGGTGCTGATTTCACAATCACAAATGGTGGTGGTATCAGAGCTTCAATCAACCCAGGTAAGGTTACTCTTGGTGATGTTAACAACGTACTCCCATTCACAAACATTGTTGCAGTATGTGAAATCACAGGTGCTCAGGTTTATGAAGCTCTCGAGTATGGTTACAGAATGATTCCTGAGACTAACGGTGGATTTACTCAGACAGACCTTAAGGTTGTATATTCTAAGTTCAGCCCAGCTGGCTCAAGAATTAAGAGAGTAGTTCTTCCAAACGGTAATGTTATCGATAAGAATGCTACATACACAGTTGCTACAAATGACTTCTTAGCAGCAGGTGGTGATGGCTTCACAATGTTCGGTAAGATTGTTCAGGAAGGTAGACAGCTTAATGAAGTATTTGCTGATTACCTCGCAAAGGTTTACCCAGTAAAATAAGCATAAGCTAAATTAATAATTGACCGCTTCTTAATTGAGGCGGTCTTTTTTCATACATTCATTCTGTTAAATAATAGTTTTTCAATTTATTATTTGATTGTATTCTACGTTAAGATTAAAAAATATTATGATTAGATAATTAAAACGCAACGAAAGGTGACATACCAAAATAAAAATATTTTAGGTGGTAATCCAAGAAAAAGAGACTGAAGCCTCTTTCTGCACATTCAGTCCACAGCAATACCAAAAAGAAGGCAACTGTATCTTGCGATTTTTACATTGACTATGATAATTCTTTTTATAACATTCTTGTAGAACTTATTGAATAAAATGTTATTG
>JAQYFM010000224.1 GCA_028723145.1 Spirochaetales bacterium
TCATAAGAGCTACAAGCTCGTTTCCTGCTTTTCGAATTGTATTAGAAAGAGTTACAACCTTAAGCACGTCAGAATAAGGCATATCACTTTCAACAACTAAAATATGCCTGTCAGAAATCTTATGATATTGTTTTAGAATCCTGTTATATTCTTCATCAATCATGGCCTTTCTGTTCCTCGATGTACCTGATTACTGTAGCTTCGCTTATATGTCCAACAGTTGATATAAAATATCCTCTTGTCCATAATGCTCCACTTCTTGCATAGAACTTTTTTAATTGAGGAAAAACTTTGAATAATTCAATAGCACTGATACTCTTTAGAGTTCTTACAACATCACACGGAGCAACTGTCTGTGGAACATCTACAAATATATGTATATGGTCAGGCATCACTTCGAGCGACTTAATACGATAGTTATAATCATCACAGATTTTTTTCAGTATTTGTTTAAAAGTATCCTTTGCATTACCTTTTAATATTGAAAATCTAAACTTTGGACACCAGATAATGTGATACTGTATCAAGTATTTACAATGAGAAGTACTATGATATTGTTCCTCTCTCATTATCTTTTTCTCCTAGCTGAAATTTTTCCTTAATGCCTCTGCGCATAAGGTCGAGAAATGTTACGGTTTTACCTTCTTCCACAGAATAGATACGGGCAAGATTTTCAAGTTCCCTTTTCCATTCAACTGGGACAGAAATATTGATTTGTACGTTATTGCTTCTAGGGCGCGCCATTGTTATTTTTCTCCACGATTTGAATGATATGCTAAATTATCAAGATTTATTTTATACATAGATTATTTATTCATTATATCTAATTGTCAAGTCAAAAAAGTAGCTTTCATCCCACACGCAAGCGTGTGGGTTTTTCGCAGCATATATATAACTAGAATTAACTAGATATTTAAGTATTAATTAATCAAATAAAATGCATTTTAATACTATTATGTACTATACCGACCTCTAGTACTTTTCAGACCTACAATTACAATTAATCTATTATTGCTTCTTTGTTCTAGTTAGAAGATAATCAATACACATGAGAAAGCAAAACTTACACACGCACTCAACATATTGCGATGGAAAAGATAGTTTAGAAGAAATGATTTCTTTTGCAATAGAAAAGGATTTTCAATCTATTGGTTTTTCAAGTCATTGCTATAGCGGTCTTTCTTTTGATGATTGTGGCATTAAAACAAAAGATAAATATTATGAGTATCTTAATGAGTTAACTGAATTAAAGACTAAATACCAAGGAAAAATTGAAATCTTTAAGGGTGTTGAACTAGAAAGTAGAACCTCTGATGCATTATTTCCAGCTAAGGATAAAGCTCTAGATTACGCAATTGGTTCTGTGCATTGGTTTTATCTTGATAATAGGTGTTGGGCTATTGATTACAAGCCAGAAGTATTTCAGGAAGCAGAAAATGCTTTTGGAGGTAAAAGAAGGTTACTTGAAAGCTACTATGAAGAAATAAGCAAATTTGCATCCTCTTCTGACTATGATATTTTAGGTCATATAGACCTTGTTACAAAATTTTCAGAGCGCATGAATTGGGACTTTGAGAGCTATAGCTGGTATCGTGATGCTGCTATCTCTGCTTTAGAGTGTGCTATAAAGCATGATAAGTTTATCGAAGTAAATACAGGAGCAATATCTAGAGGCTATAGAACATCCCCATATCCTGCACCATTTTTATTAAAAAGAATAAAAGAGCTTAATGGTAAAGTAATCCTCACTTCTGATTGTCATAATAAAAATAACCTCGAATGCTTCTTTAAGGAGAGCCTAGATTTGTTAGCTTCGTATAATATAACACAGTTATATTTCCTTACAAAGGATGGCTTTATCGGAGAGAAAATTAAATGAATAGATTTGATATATTTAAAACTCTTGTTTCTATTTCATCACCTTCTTTAAGGGAAAATGAAATAAAGGAATATATAAAGAACTTTTTACTTCCTCTTAGATATCAATTTAGAGAAGATAGCATTGGAAA
>JAQYFM010000225.1 GCA_028723145.1 Spirochaetales bacterium
CTTCTAAAGAAGAAATGCTTGAAGCAGCAAAAGCAGATGAAAAGACAAAGGGCTGGCTTGAGGGTAAGACAATTATTAAAGAAATTGCAATTCCTGGAAAGCTTGTAAACTTTGTAATTAAATAAGCTTATTTAAAAACGGCCTGCACTTGCAGGTCTTTTCTTTATCATCACTTAAGAAGAGCTAAGCCGCCCATACTTGTTTCTCTATATAAACTTGGAAGAGCTTGACCCGTTTCCATCATAACTTCAATTGCCCCATCAAAAGAAACCTTGTGCCTTCCATCTGACATTAAGGCAAATACTGCATGGTCTAGAGAGCGCATTGCAGCCATTGCATTTCTTTCAATACAAGGAATTTGGACAAGACCTTTCATTGGGTCACAAGTTAGCCCTAAATGGTGTTCAAGCCCCATCTCTGCAGCATATTCAATTTGAAATACTGAACCACCTAAGAGCTGAGCAGCAGCACCTCCTGCCATAGCACAGGCTACCCCTACTTCACCTTGGCAACCTACTTCAGCACCCGAAATAGAACCATTTTCCTTAACAATATTTCCAATCATTCCAGCTGTTAAAAGAGCTCTAATAATTCTATCATCACCAAGGTCATATTGTTTCTTCATGTAATAAAGTACACTAGGAAGAACACCACAGCTACCACACGTTGGAGCTGTTACAATTTGCCCTCCTCCTGCATTTTCTTCACTAACAGCAAGAGCATAAGCAAGAGGCAGAGATGTTCCACCAAGTGGGCCTGCAAAGTCTCTAGCCTTTGTATAGCAAGAAGCCGCCTTTCTTTGTAGCTTTAAACCTCCAGGAAGTACACCCTCATTATTAATACCACGAATAATTGCATCCTGCATTACAATCCAAACTTGCTTTATGTAATCGATTAAATCGGGACCTTCACACTCTAACGCTACTTCCCAAATCTGCATACCTTCATCACTACAATACTTTAATAGCTTTGACATGGAACCACATTTATCTTTAGGATATACGTCTTTTGGTCCCTCATCTTTTGCTCCTTCCTCTACTATCTTTCCACCACCAACAGAATAATATGTTTTTTCACACTTTATTGATTGGTTCTCATTAAAACCTTTTAATGTTAAAGCATTTGGGTGAAAAGTTTTAAATACATCTGGATACCATAAAATATTTACACTCTTTCCATGCTTTTCAAATACTTGTCTTATTGCTGTATCTGTTAAGTGACCTTTTCCTGTAGCTGCAAGTGAGCCATATAGCTCTGCTTGATAAGTTATTGCATCAGGACATATTGAAACAAACATCTCAGTTGCAGCTCTTGGTCCCATTGTATGCGAAGACGAAGGGCCATATCCAATTCTAAACAATTCCCTTAAAGATTCCATAATCTAATGATACATTATTATATTTTCTCTCTTCAATCGTTATAATAGTGATATGAAAAGGTTATTATCTATAGTTATTGTTTTACTGTCAGCAATGTGCATTTTAAGTGCTATTACATTTTCAGATTATAGCAATCCTAAATCTTGGATTCCAGAATCCTTATTTATTGGTATGGGAAATGACAAGTGGGCAGTTGGTACTATTTCGTATAATATGGATGACCAACTAACTTTTTCAGAACACTTCTTTATTGAAGCTCCTGCTTGGACATTTAATGTCAATATGCTTAGCATAACTAACAGAGGCTGGAGAGAAGGCTGGTCAACAACAGATGTAACAATTCCTTCTAATAAACCTTTATTTAGTGGCCGATATGATGTAACACAGGTATTATTTGGTCTTCCTATAGATTTAATTGATATCTATGATTTTTATTTTTACACAAAACCAGAGGTAGGATTATCATTTATTGGTAACCAACACTATGATGTACTACAAAATACTCTTCATAAAATTATTAAGGCAGCTCCTTTAAATGTAAATTATGAAGAAGGAAATTTTGTTAAACCTACACTTAATATGTTTATTGAAGCAGGTGGATACCTATTAGATGTTGAAAGTACACAGCTAATATTGGCGGCAAGAGCAGATTTATATAATACTTTTAATTTTTCATCAAAACAAATATATTATGGTTCTATTGGCCTAATTAAGCATAATTTTGATATTATTACCTTAAGTTTAGGCTATTCTTTTACACAATCATATTCACAATATAAAACTCAAAGTGTTTACCATGAATACCTTAAAGGAATGATTTTTTCTCTTTCAATTAACTCTGGTTTTTTACGTATTGATTACACAGCACGATTACAAACAGGTTTTGGTTTTGGAGTAAT
>JAQYFM010000226.1 GCA_028723145.1 Spirochaetales bacterium
TTCATCGAGCTTTACATTAAATTCAGCATCCTTTAATTCTTGTTCAGTGGCAAGGCCTGCCTCATAATAAGCTCTAACATTCTCTAAATTAGCTTTCAAATAATCTGAGTTTGTAGCAGTTTGAGAACAAGTAAATTCATATTGCATTACCTCTAACTGAAGAGCATTAAAAGACTGTAGATAAGATGTATATTCATCTTGAAAACTATTAGTTGCACTAATTAAATTATTCTCAAGAACCTTAAGCTGTAATTCATCAGCTTTTGCAGCAGTCTTATTACTCCAAGATCCTGAAATAGTAACACTTGGAGTATCAAAAGAAGTGTTATTAAGATTATATGATGAAGAAAGAGATGTACCGAGTGACCAATTACCGTTTGAATAAGTAGCACCTGCTGATGCACTAAGTAATTTTTGGCTAGCTATTTCATTTTTTATCCCAGTTCCTGAAACACTTCCATTAACTTTTACATTTTTAGGATTAATTGAAGCATTCTTTGCTTCAATATTATTTTTAGCTATTTCAACATCAATACTTTTAATAATTACATTAGTATTACCAGTGGATAAAGAAGCTAAAGATAATTCTGGATTTGGAAGGTTTTCAACGCCCTCCCATTCAAGACCAGTTAAATCTTTATATTGCTTCTTAGCATTCTCATACTGTCTCTCATATGCAGAGAGTGTATTCTTTGAAAGCTCCAACTGGTTAACCAATTGGTTATATGTAATTGATGAAGTAGTAATTTGACCTAAAGTTAATTTATCATTTAATGACTTTTCACTCTTTTGAATTGAATACTTTTGATTTTCAATATTCTTTTCTAAGTTAATTAATGACTTCATTGAACTAATAACTGAGTTTTCAAAGTTCAGTAGTGAATATTGGTATGAATACTCACTTTGAAGAGCACTTTTTGAATTTGAAAGAGCTGTTATTATATCACTATCATAACCAGATAAATCAAAGGTGTGGCTTACAGAAATAGATGGTGTAAAGCTTAGTTTTGAAGTATCACTATAGCTCATTGAAAATGGAGTTGTTGCTGAAATAGTAGTAGAACCATCATTAGGAAGAACTATAGTTACAGTAGGAGTAATAGATAAATCAGGAGAAACTTGTGCTTTACCTGAAATAGTAATATTTACTTCATCCTCTAACTCTGATTTTTCAATTGTCAACTTCGAGTTTAAATATGATATTTCAGCATTTTTTAGACTGATATTATTTTCTTTAGCACTACTAATAATATCAGAGTAATTACTTGCAAAAATACCCATAACAGCTAAGAATAAAATCATAGCTGTGAATACTATTTTTTTCATTATAATTTCCTTTGCTGTAAATTTAATGTGTAAAAATGTAAAAAACAATATTTTAAAATGTGTTTTATGTGTAATCTTTAAATTTTTATGCAAATAAATAATTTGACATATCTTTTGATAATATTATATTAGGAAGATAAAGGAAAAATCTATGAGTGATGAAAATAATCTCTACTTCGAGAGTAAAAAACAGAAGTCTGAAAATGAACCAGGAATACACAACGATAAAGGATTAAATCCTAACACTAAAAAGAAATTTTCTTTCACAATCATATATTTTATCATAATGATTGCAATAATCATTTTGATGAATAATATGCTCTTTAAAAGTCATATGGAGCCTATAGAAATTGAGTATTCAACTTTTAAATCTATGGTTAGTGAAGGAAAAATTCAACAAGTAGTATTCAATGAAAATACATACATTGGTTATTCGATATCTAAGGAAGAAGCTCGAGCAACACTGGAAGAGTTTGCAAAAACTAGACAACTTCCAAATTCTATCGATACTTCAATGCTACTCGCTTATCAAACATATAAAATTGAAGACCCAACTTTTGTGCCTCTTCTAGATGAAAAAGGAGTACAATACTACGCTTCAGCTCCTGCAACTACCCCTATTTGGTTAAGCTTGCTATCAACATTCTTACCATTAATTATTTTCTTCATATTAATGAGGATGCTTTCTAAACGCTTAGACGGTGGAGCTCAAGGGGTTATGTCATTTAACCAAAATAAGAGCAAAATTGTAGCAGAAGGGGATACCGGTGTAAGATTTAGAGATGTTGCTGGATGTGAAGAAAGTAAAGCAGAATTAGTTGAAGTCGTAGACTTTTTAAAGAATGGTGAGAAATATACAAAAATTGGTGCCAAAATCCCTAAAGGTGTACTTTTAGTAGGACCTCCAGGAACAGGTAAAACTCTATTAGCAAAGGCTGTAGCAGGCGAAGCAGGTGTTCCATTCTTTAGAATGAGTGGTGCTGACTTTGTTGAGATGTTCGTTGGTGTAGGTGCTGCTCGTGTAAGAGATTTATTTAAACAAGCTAGAGAAAAAGCTCCTTGTATCATATTTATTGATGAAATCGATGCAATTGGTAAGCAAAGATCTGCAAGTCTAGGTGGCAACGATGAAAGAGAGCAAACTCTCAACCAGCTCCTTGTTGAGATGGATGGTTTTGATTCTCGCAGTGGTGTAATTATCTTAGCAGCCACAAACAGAGCAGAAATTCTTGATCCAGCTCTACTTAGACCAGGTAGATTTGATAGACAAGTATTAGTTGATAAGCCAGACTTGGAAGGTCGTCTTGCTATTTTAAAAATTCATAGCGAAAAGCTTATTCTCGATAGCGATGTTGATTTAAGAAAGATTGCACAAGGCTGTGCAGGCTTAGCAGGTGCTGATCTTGCTAATATTTGTAATGAAGCTGCATTAATTGCTGTTAGAAGAAATAAAGAAAAGATTTCACAGCTTGAATTTGAAGAAGCAATTGAGAAGTCTATTGCAGGCTTAGAGAGAAAAGGCAGAATAATGAATGATAGCGAGAGAAAGCGTGTTGCTTATCATGAAACAGGTCATGCATTAACTGCTTATATGACTAAAGGCGCATCTCCTGTTAGTAAGATTTCTATTGTTCCTCGTGGTTTTGGTGCTTTAGGATATACCCTCCAATATCCAACAGAAGATCGCTTCTTACTTAGTGAAAACGAACTTTTAGGATCAATAGATGTA
>JAQYFM010000227.1 GCA_028723145.1 Spirochaetales bacterium
TCTGTTGTATAATGGCTATTACCTCAGCCTTCCAAGCTGAAGATGCGGGTTCGATTCCCGTCGGACGCTTTTTTTTATATCTAAAGGAAGGTCTTATAATATGGGACAGCGTGGTGAACATTTTTCCTCAAAGTGTGTTACAGGTGATAGAACATACTTCTTTAACGTAAAGGAAAACCTATATGGTGACCTCTACTTAAATATTGTAGAGAGTAAGCCAACAGAAAACGGAAAATTCTTAAGACAATCAGTACTTGTTTATCAAGAAGACATTGGAGAATTTATCAAAGAAATGCAGAAGTCACTCGATTACTTAAAGCTTCATGCAAAAAAAAGTGTCAAGAGAGGAGATGAAGAGTAAATATCTCTTCTTTTTTTTATGGTTTATGCATTTTTATTATCTTTTCTAGCAGGGCTTTCAACTGCAATAGGTGGTACATTACCACTTTTTCAAAAGAAAGTTTCCTCAACATTTTTATGCTTTTCCTTAGGTCTATCTGCAGGTGTAATGGTTTACGTATCATTTATGGAGATAATGAGTGAAAGCATACACATGTTATCAAACATGTTTAATGAAAAGATTGCAGGATTAATTGCCTTAGCTTGTTTTTTCCTTGGAATGTTCTTTATTGCCTTAATTGATAAAGTAATTCCAGAAAATGAGAATCCTCATGAATTTGGTAATGAATTCTCGCTTCAGAAAATGGGATTATTCTCTGCACTAGTAATTGCTATTCACAACTTTCCTGAAGGCTTAGCAACATTTTTAACTGCGTATGAAGATCCTGCACAAGGTATTTCAATTGCAATAGCTATAGCACTACATAATATTCCTGAAGGAATTACCGTTGCAGCCCCAATTTACCATGCAACAGGAAAAAAGAAGAAAGCTTTTTTGATGAGTTTATTTTCAGGCCTTGCTGAACCACTTGGTGCATTAATTGGCTTTATGCTGTTAAAAACATTCTTCACTACAGATGTATTATCATACATATATGCTGCTGTTGCTGGAATTATGGTTTATCTTTCTTTTGATGAAATACTTCCTACAGCAGAAACATATGGAAAACATCACATTGTAATTTGGGGTGTATTACTAGGAATGTTTATAATGGGAGTAAGTCTTGCTCTTCTTTAATAATAACATTCTTTAAATGAAACGATTTTCTATGACAAGGTGTTAACCCATACTTTATAATTGCCTCCTGATGCTCTTTAGAAGGATAACCTTTATTCTTCTTAAAGTTGTACAGGGGGTATTTTTTATCAAGCTCATCCATAAATCTATCTCTTGCGGTCTTAGCAAGAATACTTGCTGCCATTATTTCATAGATTTTTGAGTCTCCTTTAACCACCGTTTCAATCTCAAGACTTCCATTATCGATAAACTTCCTTGGAGAGCGATTACCATCAACCATAAGCTTATCAACCTTTATTGTGTTATTTACTTTTTCATAGGAAAGTGCCATAGCCTTTAACGCAGCATTTAAGATATTTATTTCATCAATTTCTTCATTTGAAATAAAGGTAATTGCAAAGGCAATAGCTTTTTCTCTAATTACTTTTTCTGCTTCAATTAACTGTTTATGAGAAAGCTTTTTACTATCAGCTAAGATTTCAAATGGAAAAGAAGATGGAAGTACAACAGCTGCTGCTGTTACAGGACCTGCTAAGGGGCCTCTTCCTGCCTCATCTGTTCCACAAATAATCTTAGGTTTATCAAAATCGAATAATTCTTCCATTTCCACTCTAAAAATGTTAAATTCTAAAACGAAATATAGTCAAGGAGAGAGCTTAATTGTTTTTAAAATGTCTTGATATTGTTGGCTTTAAGAGCTTTGCAGATAAAACGCATATCGATTTTGCAGATGGAATAACATCTCTTCTTGGTCCAAATGGATGTGGAAAGTCAAACATCGTTGACTCAATTAAGTGGGTATTAGGAGAGCAATCTACAAAAACTCTTAGAGCCGGTAAAATGGAAGATGTCATTTTTAACGGTACTGATAAAAGAAAACCACTTAGCTATGCAGAAGTTGCTTTAACAATTGATAACAGTGAAAAGCATCTTCCTACCGATTTAACTGAGGTTGAAATAAAAAGAAGAGTCTTCAGAAGTGGTGAAAGTGAATATTACATCAATAAAAATAGATGTTTACTTAAAAACATAAGAGAGCTTTTCTTTGATACTGGTGTAGGTAAGAGTGCTTATTCTATCCTTGAGCAAGGTAAAATCGACCAAATCCTTTCTCAGCGCCCAGAGGATAGAAGATATATATTTGAGGAAGCAGCAGGTATCTCACGTTTTAAAGCAGAGTGTAACGAAGCTTCTAAGAAAATCGAAAGAACAGATGAAAACATTAACCAAGCAGAAAGCTTAATGAAAGTTGAAAAACGTAGCTATGAATCATTAAGAAGCCAAGCCGAAAAGGCTAAGGCTTATAATGAATTGGTTAAAAAACAGCTAGCTGTTGATGTTGATATTCATTACTCTAAGCTTAAAACCTATCTTGGCTTAAAGGATATGAGAGAGGAAAGGAATAAGAGTTTAAGAGGCCAAGTAGAAAACTTAAAATCTTCTCTTGAAAGCTTTAGAGTAAATATTGAGGAAGAGCAACAAAGAATGCAAGCTGAGAGTCAGAAGTCTCACTCTCTTCAATATGCAATTAACAGAAATGAAGAAGCTATTAATAGTCGAAACGATAAAATAGCTTTTCTTGAAAACACTTATCGTGATTATATCAACGCTAAAAAGGAAGCAGAAAGTAAAGCAGAAAGTATTAAGTTTTCTCTAGATAGAGATAAGGGTGAACTTGATAGAATGCAAGCTGAATTAGATGAAAAATATCAAATATATGAAGAAAACCAAAGGCAAGTTAAAAGAGCCCAAGGTATGCTTGATGATGATATTAAAAAGATTGAAGAAATCAGATTATTAGTTTCTAAAGAGGAAGAATCGATTGAGGAAAATGAAAAGGCTATTGAGGCTTTATCTACATCATTAAAGGATGTTGTCGATTCTCTTGCTTCTGAGCTTGATAAAATGATGGGTGAGGAGTATTCCTCTAATAAAAGAAGTAGTGCCGAAAAAACATTCATTTCAAGACTTGAGATGATGATTAGAGACTTGCAAAATAAAATAAGAATGCAGAAATCTATTTCTTCTTTCTCTGATAAAGAATTATCTTTCGAGGATATATTATCTTCTCTTGAGGCTCTTAAAAAAGATTTCTACACATATAAAGGTACAATACCACCATTTATCGATACATTTCTTTCTCCAGATGGTTTATTAACTCAAAAAAGAGAAATTTCTGATAAAGAAAGTTCTTTAAGAGGGGCAAATGTAAAGAGTAGGGAAAAGATTACTTCTTTCCGCTCTCAAATAGAAGGGTTAGAGGTAGAGGTTGATGCACTTCGTGAAACAATAAAGCAAATGGAGATTCAGACTGCGTCCATTAAGGCTGGTATGGATTCTTTTAAAGCAGTAAAAGATAATCTTGAAAGAAGTATTGAAGAAAAAGAAATAAGCTTTTCTGATAGTCAAAGTGCAATTACTATTGCTGAATCTAGAATTAATTCAACTGCTAACCAGTTACGAGAAGCAGATAAAGAAAAAGCTGAATTAATTAACCAAATTACTCAGCTAAAGAAGGAATTAAAGTCTCTACAAGATGAAATAAATGAGCGTTATAGCTTACTTAGTTCTAAAGAAAAAGAGAAAAACGATACAATTGATAAAATTAATTACCTTAATAATGAAATTGAGAAAAACGAACTTTGGATTACTAACACTCAAGATTTAATTCAAAACCTTTATGCTTCATTCTATAACACCTATTCAAGAAACCTAAGAGAATTTGAAGATAGAATGAATGCAGAGCTTGGTGAGCAAGTATTGCTTGAAAACGAGTTAGTTGAAATAAAAAAGCAACTACAAGCCTTAGGTCCAAATATCAACCATATGGCAGTTGATGAATTTGAAGGAGCTAAGGAGCGCTATGAGTTCTTGCAAAAGCAACTCGATGATATGTATAAAAGTAAACATGATCTTGAAACTGTTCTTGAAGAAATTGAGACAAGATCTAAAGAAATGTTTCTAAATACCTATAAACAAATAAGTGAAAACTTCCAATTAATGTTTAGAAGATTATTTGGTGGTGGTAGAGCTGAAATAACCTTACAGGACCCTGAAAATATTTTGACAAGTGGTATCGATATCTTTGCTCAACCACCAGGAAAAAAGCTTATCAGCTTAACCCTTTTATCTGGTGGTGAAAGAAGTATGACTGCAGTAGCGCTTCTATTTGCAACATACATGGTAAAGCCATCTCCTTTCTGTATTCTAGATGAAATTGATGCTGCTCTGGATGATAAAAATATTGGTTTCTTTTTATCTGTATTAGATGATTTTGCTAAAGATAGCCAATTTATTATTATCACACACAATAAGCATACTGTTATGGGCTCTGCATCACTACTCGGTGTTACTCAGATGGAAGCAGGTGTTTCAACCACAGTAAGTTATAAACTTGCAAGAATTAAAGGGGAAGCTGTTATCTTAAATGAAAATGATACTGAAGTAGATTTTGATAGTGAAGGTAGAAGAACAAATAAGTGATGTTCTTCTATTTTTATAATTTTATTAAAATTTAAGGGATAAAATTATGAAGATATTGTACTTTGATTTATCTGCTATATTAATAATAGATATAATGATTGTTGATCTTTTTCTGAGGAAAAATCAGAAGAATTTCACCAATAAAATATTATTATTCATTTATATAAATGTACTTATCACTACAATTTTTGATCTCTGGTCTGAGGCTTATAATATTTGGTTTTTAGCTAATGAAACTGACTCAACCTTTAGATACTTTCTCTACTATGGGTATTTTTACAGCAGAAATTTAACTCCTCTCTTGTTCCAGATTTACCTATACGCAGTTACTGAAACATTGCATCTACTTAAAAAAAGCAGAAAGAGAAAGATAATATTAATCTTTCCATATTGCTTAGTATGTGCTTTATTAATATCAAATATATTCCTTAATAATGTTTTCTATTTTGATGATAATTTAATATATACAAGAAGTACGATGTTTTATGGCTTACATATTTGTGCCTTTATGTATTTTGTATATGGTCTTTCATTTTTATTTAAATATAGAAAAGTATTATCAATAGATAAGTTTATCTCTTTAGTTTGTTTCTACCCTTGGAACTTATTTGCTATTTTGGTTCAGGCATTTATTCCTGAGTATTTAGTAGAAATGTTTTTAAATACAGTTTCTCTATTTTTAGTTTCAAATATTGTTCAACGCTTAGAAGAAGTAATTAACCCACTTATTGGAATTAAGAGTCATATCGCTTATTCAACTGATATGAAAAAAGTATTTTACCTTAAAAAACCAGTGAGAATACTAATATTAAGGATAGTTAATTATCCTGCATTACTTACTATTTTAGGTAATGATGCTTGTAATGATTTAATGAAGCAAATTGCAAATAAGATGAAATATTATTTTACTACCTCTGAGCTTTATTACCTTGAAAATGGTTTATTTGCTTCCTCTTTTGAACAAACTAGTTTTGATAGCTCAAGGGATATTATTCAAAGCTTTAGAGATTCAATTTGTGGCAGCTTCCCATTTGGAAAAATGGAACTAGAGATGGATAGCTGTTTATGTGTTTTCTCATGTCCTCAGGACTTTGATAACTATGATAAAATGATGTCTTTCGTTTATTCCTTTTATTCATACCTTCCTGCTAATGGAAACATTACTTTTCTTGCAGATGAAAATGATAAACAAAAGTATAAATTCCATTTAAGAAATGAGATTGATCATATTATTAGTAAGGCAATAGAAGAAAATCGATTTGAGATGTATTATCAGCCAATTTACTCTGTAAAGCATAAGAAGTTCATTTCTGCTGAAGCCTTAATAAGATTAAAGGATGAGAAGTTTGGCTTTATTCCTCCTGATTTATTTATTAAAGCAGCAGAAAACAATGGAACAATTTTGCAAATTGGAGAAATAGTTTTAGATAATGTTTGTAACTTTATTTCAAGATGTACAGAGGCAAAACTTCCAATTAATTTCTTTGAGATTAATCTATCTATGAAGCAGTGTGTTCAAGTAGATTTAAAGGACAAGATCTTATTTTACCTTAAAAAGTATAATCTAAAACCAGAACAAGTTAATCTAGAAATAACAGAAACAGCTGCAAATACAGCTCAAGATATTGTATTAGATAATATTAAAGCTTTAAAAGATATAGGTGTTTCTTTTGCTTTAGATGATTATGGTACAGGGTATTCTAACCTTAGTAGAATAATAAGTTTACCTCTTAAAATTGTTAAAATTGATAAGAGTATGACTGATAAAGTTTTTGATAGTAAGATCAATTCAGTATTAAAATATTCTGTTTCGCTTCTAAAGGAAATAGGTATGGAAATTGTCGTAGAAGGTGTTGAAACTGAGGATGTTTTAAATTGCTTTGTTCAAATGGGTTGTGACTACATTCAAGGATATTATTTTTCAAAGCCTCTTCCTGAAGCAGATTTTATTGAGTTTATAAAAAAGCATAATATATAAGATGTGAGTAATCTTATTGACTAAAAAGGCCATTAACAGGTATAAATTAAAAGTTGCAATATAACCAAGGAAAGGTACATGTTTGATAATATAAGCACAAAGTTTTCCTCGATAATGAAAAATTTATCGGGCAAAGGTAAGATAACAGAGAAAAACATCCGTGATGCAGTTGAAGAGATTAAAATGTCTCTTTTGGACGCCGATGTTAATCTTCGTGTTGTCAGACGTTTTATCAACAGTACACTTGAAGAAGCCCTCGGTGAAAAGGTTCTTCTTTCTGTTGATCCAGGTCAGCAATTTACAAAGATTGTCTATGACAAGATGGTTGCTTTACTTGGTGATGAAGAAGGACAAAAGCTAAAGCTAAAAGGAAAAGATACAACTAGCATAATTCTTATGATGGGTCTACAAGGCTCAGGTAAGACAACTACTGCTCATAAGCTTGCATTAAAGCTTAAAAAAGAGGGTAGAAAAGTTATGCTCGTTGCTGCTGACCTTGTTAGACCAGCAGCTATTACCCAATTACAGGTATTAGGTGAAAAAGTTGGTGTCAGAGTATTTACTATTCCTGGCGAAAAAAATCCTGTTAAAGTTGCAACTGAAGCAGTTAAAACTGCTCGTCATGAACTTTATGACACTGTAATCATCGATACAAGTGGTAGAATGCATCTTGATGATGTCTTGATGAAAGAGATTCAGGATATCGCAAGAGCTGTAAATCCAGATGAAACTCTCTTTGTTGCTGATGCAATGACAGGTCAAAATGCTGTCAACATTGCAAAAGAATTTGAGGAGAAGGTAGGAATATCTGGTGTAATCCTTTCTAAGTTTGACTCTGATACTCGTGGTGGTGCTGCACTTTCTCTTAAGAGTGTTGTAGGTAAGCCAATTAAGTTTATCGGTACAGGTGAAAAGAGTGAGGATTTAGACGCATTCCATCCTGATCGTATTGCATCAAGAATTCTTGGCATGGGTGATGTTGTTTCATTAGTTGAGAAAGCTCAAGAAGCTTTTGATAAGGATGAAGCAGAGCGCATTGCTAAAAAGATGCAGAAGAACACATTTGATCTTCAAGACTATCTTGACCAACTCGAGAATATGAAGAAGATGGGTTCTGCTGATAAAATTCTTGAGATGATTCCAGGTGCAAAGGGTAATATTTCAGAAGAAGATCTTAACCTTAAAGAAGTTGAGGTTGAAAAGGCTATTATCAAATCTATGACTAGGTTCGAGAGAGAAAACTATAGAATCATCGGACCATCAAGAAGAAAGAGAATAGCAAAGGGTAGTGGCACAAGTGTTGCTGATGTAAATCGCCTTTTAAAGAAATTTGAAAAAAGTAAGCTTTTAATGAAAAAGCTTATGGGAAATAAGAAATTACAGGCAAACATGCTTAATAAATTAGGTATGTAGGCCTATCAAGTAGAATAAGGAGTAAAGCCGTGAGTGTTAGCATGAGACTAAAGCGCTTTGGGTCTAAGAAGAGACCTTACTATCGTGTTGTTGTTATGGACAGCAGAGCTGCAGCAACAAGTAGAACTATTGATGAGATTGGTACATATCATCCAATTGAAGCAGAAGATAGACAGACTACAATCGATGCAGAAAAAGCAGCTGAATGGTTAAAGAAGGGTGCAAACCCATCTGCAACAGTAAAGAAGATTCTTAACGCAAAAGGTATTTCTTGTAACCGCACCGTCCAGGGTTGATAACCGGAGGGTAAGTTATGGAGAAGGAACTTGTTGAATTCGTAGTCAAGAGCCTTGTCGATAACCCTGATGAAGTATCCGTCAATAAAGTAGAGGGTGAAAAATCCACTATTCTTGAGCTTCATGTTGCTCAGGATGATGTCGGGAAGGTCATCGGAAAGCAGGGCAGAATTGCAAAAGCGATAAGAACTATTCTTTCCGCCAGCGCAACTAAAGATGGCAAACGTGCCGTTTTGGAGATTTTAGACTAATGGAAGAACAGCTACTTGCTACCGCTACAGTAGGTAAAACACATGGAGTTAATGGCTTTTTAAGGATTAATTCTCTCTCTGGAGAGTATGAACACCTACTAAAGCTTGATTCTTGTTTACTTAAAACTAAGGACGGTAAACAGGTAGCTGTTACAATTGAAGACGTAAAAGTTCATTCTTCTGATATACTTTTTAAATTTGTTGGATATGACGCTCCTGAAAAGTCACGTTTCTTATCAGGTTCTGTTATGTATATTCCACGTAATAAAGCGCCAAGACTTAAAAAAGGTGAATATTATATTGCTGACCTTATTGGTTTAAATCTTGTGTATGATTCAAAAACCCTTGGTACTGTTGAGTATCTTTCTGATGGTGCTCAAGGGTTGTACCTTAATGTGCGCGATATTAATGGAAACTTAAAAATAATTCCAAACATCCCTCAGTTTGTCTCTAAACCTGATTTCGAGAAAAAAGAGATTACTCTCTTAATCAAGGAATTGATGGACTAATGCACATAGACATTCTAACTCTATTCCCTGACATGATAAAAGCGTTCTTTGAGAACTCTATTATGGCTCGTGCAGTTGAGAAGGGGATAATAACTTACAATATTATTAATTTTCGTGATTACACATATGATAATCATCATACATGTGATGATATCCCATATGGTGGTGGTGCTGGTATGGTATTAAAGCCAGAGCCATTATTTGATGCATTAAACAGGATTAATGCAGCTACTTCACGTGTAATCTTTCCTACTCCATCTGGTAAGCTTTTTAATCAAGACTATGCTAAATCTCTTTCGAAAGAAGAGAGATTGACATTTATCTGTGGTCACTATGAGGGCCTTGATCAAAGAGTAATTGATGAATGGGTTGATGATGAGATTTCTATTGGTGATTACGTATTAACTAGTGGAGAAACTAGTTCAATCGTAATTATTGATGCAATCTTTAGACTTATTGATGGGGTAATATCAAAAGAAAGTCTAGAAGACGAAAGTTTTTCTTCTCCTTTACTTGAATATCCTCAATATACTCGTCCAGAAAGGTATTGCCAAAAAAACGTTCCTGATGTATTATTATCCGGTCATCACGAAAGGATTGCTACCTGGCGTGTTTTCCAAAGGCTCGAAAAAACGATGCTGAGCCGACCGGAAGTGCTGACTAACGCCTCTCTCGACGTAGAAAGCAGAAAAAAATTTATACAATTATTAGATATTAAGGGGTTCGGCAAAAATGGACTTAATTAAGGCTATTGAAGCAAAGCAGATTAAGAAGGATGCAGAGAATTTCTCTGTCGGTGATACAATTAAAGTTTTCTTCAAGATTGTTGAAGGTACAACTGAAAGAATTCAGGTTTTCGAAGGTATCGTAATTGCTAAGAATAATACAGGTATTGGCAGATCATTCGTAGTAAGAAAGATTAGCTACGGTGTAGGTGTTGAGAGAATTTTCCCACTTCACTCACCAAGAATTGACAAGATTGAAGTTGTTAGAAAAGGTCGTGTTAGAAGAGCTAAGCTCTATTACATCAGAGGTAAGGTTGGTAAGGCTGCTAAAGTTAAAGAGCTTATCAGAAAAAAGGCTAACTAAGTCCCGCATATTACATATTAAGGGTGGCAAATTTGCCACCTTTTTTATTATAATGAGTATATGAAGCAAAAAAATAATATTCCTAAAAAGGAAATTAAGAAAAAAGAAAAGAAAAAAGTTAATGATGAGTCAAAGTTAGTTGGTTTTTCTACTTTAAACCAAGTATCCGGGGTTCCTAAACCACATTCATATAAATCACGTTTACAAGTATCTCCAACAAAGGTAATTAAAGAACCACTTGATAAGTGTTCTATATGTGGACAAACCATTTTAAATATTTCTCAAGCAATGTGTTCTCCTGATTCATCCTTTGTTCATTTTGATTGTGTTTTAGATAAGATTAAAAGTGAACATCCAGTAAGAGAAAATCAAACAATTAGTTACATTGGTAAAGGTTGTTTTGCAAAGCTTGAAAAGAATGAAAATGGATCATGGTCTATCATTGAAAGATATACTTATGAATCTCAAGAAAACTATGAGAAGATGAAATCATATGTAGAAGAGGCTAAGGTATGACTAAAGCAATGTTTCCTGGATCCTTTGATCCACCAACACTTGGACACATCAATATCATTGAGCGTAGTGCAAAGCTCTATGATAAACTCTATGTAGTTGTAGCTGATAATATTGCAAAGAAGTGTTTATTTACTGCAGAAGAGAGAATAAAGCTTATTAAAGATAATTTTATCAACCATGATAATATCGAAGTCTTGTCATACAATGGCTTGACTGTTGATATAGCAAAAGAATTAGGTGTTGATGTCATGATAAGAGGTGTAAGAGCTCTAGCTGATTTCGGATATGAATTTGAATTAGCAATGACAAATAAACAACTTCTTCCTGGTGTTGAAACTCTATTTATGCCAACCGACCCACATTATTTTCTTTTACGTAGTTCTGCAATTAAGGAAATGGCTGCATTTGGTGCTGATATTTCAAAAATGGTTCCTGCGAACGTCGCTAATGAATTATCCAAGAGAGTAGTTAATCGTAATAATTTATAATATTTAACAGCTTTGCTCAGTTCCTTTTTAGAAGCTGAGCAAACAGCTAATTGATTAATAGCTTAGTCCTAATTCCTTAGCAATAGACATAAACTTTTCTTTAGATAAACCAGAGTTTGCAATTGCAAATTCAAGTGTAATATTTCCACTATTAACAAGATTAATAAGTGTTTTTACAGTACCCTTCGCAATTCCAATATTGATGCCATCTGCTTTGCCAATTTTAATGCCATCATCCTTACCCTCATCATAGGATTTTGCTGCATACTCTCTAATTGCTTCACAAACCTTATCTTCACCTTTTTGTGTTGTCTTATAATACATCGCACACTCCTTAATCACTTCGTCTTTCATTTCACTTAAATCATAAGAAATTAAACTT
>JAQYFM010000228.1 GCA_028723145.1 Spirochaetales bacterium
CTATTTTATAAGATTAATTTATTAAATGTCCCGGGGTGTCGTAGGACTGAGATCTTACCCGTTGAACCTGATCTGGTTAATACCAGCGTAGGAAGAGACATTATGAAACCTCTGGACTAATGGAGGTTTTTATGGCTGAAAAAAACTATGTCACTTATGGTGATAAGGTAGGCTGTGGCTGTGGATGTTCTTGTGGTTCAAGTGGATCCTTAGCTATTACGGGCTGCCGCTTTTCTCTCTCTGTTATGGCAGATAACTTTATCGATGTCATACTCACTTCTCTAAGCAAAACAGATACATCGAAAGTTTGGAAGATGACTGATAAGCTTTCAACTGTGTATAGAGGAAAACAAATACACGTTGAAGATGCTGTAGAGGCTTGTTTTACAAATGCATTTACAAAGGGTGTTCACATGACTATGGAGATGACTTATTCAAAAGGTTGTCCTGGTGATAGTGATGCTGATAACTACATTTGTGAAGATGATATTCCTGTTAACAGAGAAAAGATTAAGGATATTCACTTTCCTATTAATTGTAAGATTTCTCTCTATCCTATGGGAATTCCTAACTATATGAAGTACATCGCAGATGTTGTTAATCATGCAATCGATTTAGGCATTTATGAAAAATCATCACATTATTGCACTATATTAAAGGGCGATGTCCATGAAATCTTCGATTACATTCACTATGTAAATACATATTGTGGTGAGAATCTTAGTCACTATATTTTTGAAGTAACATTATCAGCAAATAGTCCAACGGAGGAATAATAAAATGAATAAATATCAATGGAAACTTAAAGATGTATTAATGATTGCAATTGCTGCAGTTCTTTTTGGTGTCGTTTATCTTGGTTGCACTTATGCAGGTGGATTTTTATATGGTATTCTAGCACCACTTGGTATGGGCTCTCTAGGATATGAACCATTTTATGGTATTTATTTTATGGCAGCTGCTTTTGGTATTTATGTAATGCGTAAGCCTGGAACTGGCTTAATCGCAGAGGTATTAGCTGCAGTAATTGAATGCTTACTTGGTAACTTCTTTGGACCTATTATTATCTTATCTGGTATTGTTCAAGGTCTTGGATTTGAAGCTATTATTGCTCTCAAGCGCTATAAGAAGTTTGATAAGATTACTATGATTGAGGGTGCTATTTTATGCTCAATCTTTACACTAATTTATAACTTAATTGTAAGTGGGTATAATAAAATTGCTCTTCCAATTCTATTATTAATGCTAGGAGTAAGAATTATTAGTGCTATTATTTTTGATGGATTAATAACACCTATCTTTGCTGATGGCTTAGCTAAAGCTGGTGTATTAAAGGGCTATGCAATTAGTGATAGTATTAAGCAGGATTTAGAAGACTGATGGAAAGCTCTCTCTTAAAATTAGATGATGTAGTATTTAGATATATCAAGGATGGGAAACGAAATATTATTGACCATACTTCGCTCGAGATAAAATCAAAAGGATTTTATGTTGTTATGGGATCAAGTGGTTCTGGTAAGAGTACCTTGTTTTCCCTTTCTTGTGGGCTTTATCCAGAAAATGGTGGCTTTTGGGAGTGTGGTGAAATTATTGTTTTTGGAAAAAGTATAACTACTATGTCTCCTAAAGAGAGAGCTAAATACATTACTATGATGTTCCAAAATCCCGATTTACAATTTTGTATGAATACATTATTTGACGAACTTGTATTTTGCCTTGAGAACATCGCATTAGAGCCAAGTAAAATAAGAGAGAGAATAGATAACGCTGTTAATCTTTTCTCTCTTAACAATGTTTTATATCAAAGTCTCAATACTCTTTCTGGGGGAGAGAAGCAGATGGCTATGCTTTGCTGTTTATATGCAATGCAAAGTGAGTTTTTGATCTTAGATGAGCCATTTGCAAATATTGATAGCCATTCAGCTGATAAAATTATTACCATATTAAAGAAATTAAAGGCTGAAGGAAAAACAATAATCATTGTTGATCATAGACTAGATAAGTA
>JAQYFM010000229.1 GCA_028723145.1 Spirochaetales bacterium
AAGAACTGAATAATTAGGACTATTTAAATTTAAGATAGTTAATTCATCATCGTTAATTTCATAGATATTTGCATATCCATTTTTGTCTCTTGATGCTCCCCATTCTTTTGCAAGATTAATATCCTCTGTGCAGTAAAATCCTAGTCCATAATCATTTCTTAATTTTCCTATTCCAAAGGTTGGTTTTTCAATTACATTAATTGATCCATGATATATTCTTCTCATACTAAAAATATACTCCTGAGGAGTATAATATCTAGTGGTATAAGGGCTTTTATTATCAACTAACTTAGTTAATTAAAATTACTATAAAAATCTTTACAATTAGTTTTTGTAGTATCAACAATAATAACAAGGATGTGTATTTTTTTAAAAAATATTATGTAAATAATCTTTTTTACACTACATATATCTAGAAGAATACGAATGGGTAGTCTGGAGTGATGAAACGGTGAAGTATAACGGATACTAATCACAAATGGAGGATTAAAATTAATGGAATCAAAATCAAAGGAGATAACAATGGAAAAAATAATATCTGATCTAAAGAAAAATCCTGTATATTCTATGTCATTAGGAGGTAAAGAATTATTTCATAGTAATATGCTGGCTTGGCTTCTTATGAGTGAAGATAATCAGTCTATCAAGCAATTGTTTGGTATAGAAAAAAATGAAGTAGTACTAAATGTATTTAGAGAACATCAGAATTTAGATTTGCTAATTGTTTATTCAAGTGAGGAAGTTAAGAAACGCATAGGTGATATTTCAATATTAGATGATCCAGATTCTGAACTATCTACAAACATAGATTTGAACTTTATTATTATTGAAAATAAGTATAAATCTATTCCTAAAAAACAGCAGCTTGAAGAGTATTCCGATAAACTCAATAATGGCAAATACAAAGTATTTAAAACAAAACTAACAAATAAGAATACAAGATGTTATTTGCTTGCACCTAAAATTGTTCTTAAAAATGCATTAGGATTTGAAAATAATGAAGGATTTTTGAAATTCCGTGAGATAAATGGAATCACATGGACACCTATTAACTATAAGGATTTCAAAGATAAAATAATTTCTAAAAATCATCCTAATGAATACATTCTTAAAGATTATTGTGACATGTTGTCAGCGCTAGATATTATTCTTGATGAATATTTACGTGATGATATTGATAACAATTTGGTGTTCCCTAATGCAGAAAACATAAAGCTTCTAAAACAAATCCGTTTTTATGATATATATACAAAGCTATGGTATGGAATAACACAGAAAAAGATTGAAGAAGCTTTTGAAAATAAAGTTGCTTTTAATAGAAAAGACTTTGGTATGACTCGATCAATAGGATTCTTCGAGTGGAAAATAGAATATGAAGAAAAACTCTTAGTAGGAGTTCAGATTCAAGGTAATCAATTTAGAGTATTTGTCGAACCATACTATAAAAAGAAACCAAAAGACAGTAATAAGTTTATAGCGAGTGTAAATGATAACTCAGAATTTAAAAAGAATATTTGTGGATGGGGATCAAATATTATTAATGAAGCTTTCTCTGCTGCTGAAATTGCTCCTTTAAATGTGGATGAATATAAATATTTGAAGTTTGCTGACTTTAAATATGTTAAGAGAGAATTAGATAGTAATATGACTATAGAAAAATTAGCTTCAATTGTCTCTAACGCTTTAAAAATGCTAAATGATGAAAACAAAATAAAAGGATTGTATAATGATATTTCCTCAAAAATAGAACGAAACTAATAAATGTATGTTGCTAGTATATTAGGTTATAGGGATACAGTCTTTTATTAGCTTCAAATATAGATATCTTAATATGTAATATAATGTACAATCTCTTACAATGAAAAGAACACAAAGGGGCAATATTAAAATAACACAAAGGAGTATGGAGGAGTAAATGAATAAACAAGATTCAATTTCAAGTTCTTCTAGTGCAGGTAAGCAGAAGGATGAATTTAAAAAATGGTTATATGATAAACAATATAAGAAGAGCACTATTGGATCGTATATCAGTAAACTTAATACAGTTTCTCAAAAATATGGTGAAGTGATTAGCCCAAATGCATCCGTTTTTGAAATTACCGACTATAAGTCATTCGAAACCGCTGCTTTGAAAATAAAAGCTGATGAGGTTAATTGGAGAGAATTTAACGGTCACAATACTGCATTAAGTGCTATCAAATTGTATGATGAATTCTTAGGAGGATGTTTAGAATCTTTAGATGCCTCTTCCACAAATAACCCTGTTGCAGAAATTCAGGCTCCTCTGATTGATAAACCAAGAAACTTGATTGTTTTTGGTGCTCCTGGTACAGGTAAAAGCTACTTTTTAAATGATCAAATAAAATATTTTAAAAAAATAGAAAGAGTAACATTCTACCCAAGTTATTCTTATTCTCAGTTTGTAGGATGCTACAAACCAGTAATGAACGGTGAGAATATCTCATATAGTTTTGTTCCAGGTCCATTCTTGAGAACCTATGTTGATGCAGTAAATAATCCTTCAAAGAATTATCTGTTGATTATAGAAGAAATAAATAGAGCAGATG
>JAQYFM010000230.1 GCA_028723145.1 Spirochaetales bacterium
GTTAAAGCCTTTTTAAATAAGATTGATAAAAAAGCAGAGGAAACTCATGAAAAAGTACAACAGGAAGAAGAGCTTGAGCTTGCTTCAATAGACTTTAATCCAAATGTTGGCGATGAAGTACTCTGTGGAAGTTATGAAAGACGAGGAATAATCTTGAAAGATCAAGGTAAAGGTAAGTATTTAGTAGCTCTTGATAACTTAAAGATGACACTTTCAAAAAAGGATTTAAAACCAGCTAAAAAAGAAGAGGTAAAATACTCTTCTTCATACAGTATTTCTGCAGTAAAGCCAGAAATAACTATGGATGTAAGGGGCTTGACGCTTAGTCAAACTCTTGAAAAGCTCGATACTCAAATTGAAGGTTGTTTAGTATACAACCTTTCATCATCCTCAATTATTCATGGTTATGGTGATGGTATACTTTCAAAGGGAGTTCATGACTACCTCAAGAAGCAAAAAGCGATAAAGGATTATCGCTTTGCAACTCCTGAGGATGGTGGAATGGGAAAAACTTATGTATTTTTATGATCTATTTGAGCATAAACTACAAAGATAAATACTATTAAGCAGCCGAGTAATTCCTTTATTGTTAAGGTATCACCTAAGATTACGAAGGCTGCTATTACACTAAATACAGATTCTAATGATAAAATAAGTGTTGCAACTGCAGGATGGATGTATTTTTGTGCAACAACCTGTAATGTATATGCAATACCACAGGAAAAAACACCTGCATATAATAAAGGAATTAAGGCTTTTACAATTAATGAAAAATCTATTTTTTCAGTGAGTATTGCTCCAATAAGACAAATAATACCACTTACAAAGAACTGTAAGGAACTAAGTGTTATTCCATCAACTGTTTTGAAATAATCAATTACAATTATGTGAATTGCAAAACCAAGTGCACAGAGAAGTAAAAAGATATCGCCTTTTTCAAGGGTAAAGGAATCATTAATACAAAGTAGGTACATACCAACAATTGCACCAAAGGCACATACAAAATTCTTCTTTTGAAGCTTTCTTCCCATTAATACTAATATGAATGGAACAAAGATATTATAAAGCGAAGTAATAAAGCCTCCCTTTCCAGCTCCTGACTCAGCAACTCCTATTTGCTGTAATACAGATGCAATAGCAAGGGCACTACCACAGCATAGTCCAGCAATTATTGCATTTTTATCGTCATTTTTTGTAGGCTTTTGTTTCTTTCTATTATTTAACACAAAAGGAATTAATACAAATGATCCTATAAAGAATCTAATGAAATTAAAGGTAAATGGTCCAAGATAATCACTCGATACATCTTGAGCCACAAATGAGCAGCCCCAAATTAGGGCTGTTAATAGTAAAAGTACTGTTGCAGTTTTTTTATTCATGGCTCGAAATAGTAACACTTTAATTATTTTCATTAAATAGTACTTTCTTATTTTGACAAGGAATTAAAATATGTTAGAATAAAATCAGTCTTTTGAGGAGGAATTTATGCAGCTTACACAAAGACAGCAAAATATCTATGATGGGAAAGAGGGTGAAGTAAAAGCAAAAATCATGAATACCCTCGTGATGTACGGTGAAACATTTGGAGCAACCCGTATGGCAGATATTACATCTGATAAAGGGCATCTTGTAACTAGCTTTGGTTTATCAGTTATGAAGCCTGTCTATGAGTTAATGGATAAGATAATCGAAAGTGGTGCTGTATCAACACAGCGCTTTACAGTAGACCCAAAACCACTTGATCCAAATGTTCCAAAGAACCTTATACAAGAAATCTTTTTTAAGGTAATGTATTCAAAGCAAAATGATTACGATGAACAGCTTAAGAAGCTTGGAATCGTAGGTGATGATGGCTATACCTGTACTTGCTACATGAGTGAAGTAGGAAATACACCTAAAGAAGGTGATATCCTTTCTTGGGCTGAGAGTTCTGCTGTTGTATATGCTAACAGTGTTCTTGGAGCAAGATGCAATAGAAATAGTGGTATTTTCGATCTCTTTGGTTCGATTGTTGGATGTGTCCCTTATTTTGGTCTATTAACCGATGAAGGAAGAAAAGCAACTTGGCTAATTGAGGTTAAAACAAGTAAGAAGCCTGAAGCACAGCTACTTGGTTCTGCAATTGGTATGAATGTTATGGAAGAAGTTCCATATGTAATTGGCCTTGATAAATACTTTGATAACCTGGATGGGGCTAAGTCTTATTTAAAGGATTTTGGTGCCGCAACAGCAAGTAATGGTGCAGTTGGTTTGTACCATATTGAAAACCTTACACCTGAGGCTGTAAATCAAAAAAGAGAGTTGTTAGCATCTAACTATAAAACATATGTTATTGATGATGCAGAGCTTGAGAGAGTTGAAAAGAGTTATCCAATTATCTGGAAAGATAAGAATGCAAAGCCAAAGCTAGCATTTATTGGATGCCCTCACTTATCTATTGAGCAGCTCGATGAATGGGCAAATAATATTGATTTTAAGCTTAAAGAAAATAATAAGAAAAAAGTCACTATTCCAACTGTCATGACAGCAGCTCCTGCTGTAGTAAAAGAATTTAAGAACCACGATGGATATAAAAAGCTTAGTAATAGAGGTGTAGTTATTTCTTCTATTTGTCCTCTGATGTATATGAATAATCCACAATGTGGAAAGATGCCTGTTATCACATGTTCAAATAAGCTTAGAACCTATACTAGTGCTAAATTTATGAAAGAAAATGAGTTACTTAAAGCAATTACAGGAGAAAACGTATGAAAATGACATTTAAAGGTAGAGTAGTTGTAAAGGGTAGTGTTAAAGCAGAGGCTTTAGTCTCTCATGGTGGATTTAATACACTAGCATCCTATCAACATTCCTTAATGTTTGGTGATAAAACTGCAAAGTGCTCTGACCAAAACAATCCTGATTTATATAACAAAGCAATGGCTGGAAAAGCATTATGTCTTCCTCAAACAATTGGGTCCACTACAGGTGGTTTAGTATTATACTGTGCTGCCTCGATGGAAAGACAAGCTGCATGTCTTCTTTTTAGTAAGCCAATTGATTCGCTTGCAGCTGCAGGTGCAATACTTGCAGATGTATGGACAGACCATTCAATGCCTACAATAGATAACTTAGGAGATGAATTTTTATCCTTCGTTCAAAGTGGTGATACAATTACTGTTAAAGAGGATGGAAGTGTTATTGTAGAGCGATAAAATAATCACATCGTATAAAACTAAAATTAATGGCCCTACTTAAATCAAAGAGGGCCATTAATTATATGAAAACTTAATTGTTTAAAATCAATTTATTTGGGACTACAAGGTTTTATGATCAAATCTTCATTGCTACTTCGTAGGCTTTCCAAATAACACTTCTTAAGTTACCAACACTTAAGCAATCACCAATTAGATGTACATGATTACTCTTCTTTTCCAATGGGTTTGGAATATAACCAGTACTCATAATAACTGAATCAACTGCAATTTCCTTTTTATCCCCGTTTTTAAGCTTTACGATAATTTTACCATCTTGTACTTCATCAATTTTAGTTTCTAAATAAACAGGAGTTTTATTTAACTCGAAATACTCTCTTAAATAAGATGAATTAGCAAGACATACACCCTTTTGAGATACAAGATCATCCTTCATCTCTATAATAATTGGCTTTTTTCCTTCTAATGCTAACTCGTAAGCTATTTCACATCCAGTTAAACCGCCACCGACTACTGCAACAGTGTTACCAACTTCCTTACCTGTAAGGTATTCACAAGCTTCAATTGTTTTTTCAACGCCTTTAATTGGTAATCTTCTTGGCTTTGCACCTGTGGCAATTATTATCTCATTACCTTTAAAAGAAGAAATATCTTTAATTTCACTATTTAAATGTACTTCGATATTTAAATCCTTAATTTGTTTAACATACCAAGCTAAAAGCTCTCTGAGTTTACCTTTATATGATTCAGCAGATGCAGCAATAAATACGCCACCTAGATTATCATTCTTTTCATAGATTACAGGTTCATGACCTCTGAGCTTTAAGACTCTAGCGGCCTCCATACCTGCAATACCACCACCAATAATGATAACCTTCTTAGCCTTTGTGGTCTTTACAATCTTATGCTTATTCCATTGCATTGTCTCTGCATTAACAGCACAACGAGCAAGACCAAGGGAATCAGGTAAATCTTGATCATTAGGAACACCCTTATAGTGACACATATTAAAACAGCCATTGTGACATAAAATACAAGGTCTAATATCATCCTTTTTACCATTAATTAACTTTGTAACCCATTCTTGGTCAGCTAAGAAGCTTCGAGCAAAGCCTGCTCCATCAAGTTTACCCTTACTAATTTCCTCAGCAGCTACATATGGGTCTAATCGGCCAGCACAAACGACAGGAGCTGAAGTAAACTTTTTGATATGCTCAACATCCTCAAGATTGCAGTTTTCTGGCATATAAATAGGTGGGTGAGCCCAATACCAAGCATCATAAGTACCATTATCACAGTTAAACATATCATATCCTGCATCAGTAAGGTACTTAATAGCTTTCTCGCTTTCCTCCATTGTTCTTCCAACTTCTTTATACTCTTCTCCTGGGAGAGCTCCTTTTCTGAAGTCCTTTGTCTTAGAAACAACTGAGTAACGTAGAGAAACAGGGAAGTCATTACCACAAGCTTTTTTAATTCCTTGAACAATTTCTACTGCAAAACGATATCTATTTTCAAATGAACCACCATACTCATCTGTTCTTTTATTTACATATGGTAAAGTAAATTGGTCGAGTAAATAGCCTTCATGTACTGCATGGATTTCAACACCATCAACACCAGCATCCTTAAGTAATACAGCAGTTTTAATAAATGCATCAACCATTTCCTTTATCTCTTGCTTAGTCATTTCACGAGAAGGAACTTTATCTGACCATCTATTTGGTGAAGGGCTTGCTGAAGCTGTGATTTTATCAAGGTTCATAAATGGCTTAGAAACTGCACGCAAAGCTTTATTTGTATATAAATCTTCCATGAGCTTAGAGATGGTAAATGATCTACCAAAGCCAGCTGTAAGTTGAATAAAGAGTTTTGCACCAGTTTTATGAAATTCTGGCATCCATTTCTTTAGGTCATCATACATCTTCTTATTTTTATAAAGCCATTGACCAAACATAGGATTATAAACTGGTTGACAACCAGGAAGTACTAAACCAACGTTGTTTTTAGCAACATTCATGATAAACTGTGCACCAGCCTTATCGAAGTGATTTTTTTCCATCCAACCAAAGAGATCTGTTCCACCCATACTGGTTAATACAATTCTATTCTTTATCTCTAATGAACCTATTTTCCATGGCGTAAATAAAGGTTGTAAGTTTTTATCCATTTATTTTTGACACTCCTGCATAAAGATGTCAAAATTATATCACATTAAACATAAGATTCAACAACTTAAATATAATAATTGCTTTTGATTGTTAATTAAGTATAATTATTTATTATTAAATATTTGGAGGGTTTATGTCTGATTACATGAATGGAACAGGTATACAGTACCACTTACACATTAAAAAGGGTGATGTCGGTAGATATGTTATTTTACCTGGGGATCCTAAAAGAGTACCTCTAATTGCAAAGTACTTAGATGATGCAGTTTTAATTGCCGACTCAAGAGAATATGTTACATATACAGGTTATTTAGATGGTGAAAAGGTTAGTGTAACTAGTACTGGAATCGGAGGACCATCTGCAAGTATTGCAATGGAAGAGCTATATAAATGTGGTGCTGATACATTTATAAGAATGGGAACTTGTGGTGGTATTGCACTTCCTGTAATGGGTGGTGATGTTGTAATTGCCACTGGTGCAGTAAGAATGGAAGGGACTAGTAGAGAATATGCTCCAATTGAATTTCCTGCAGTTGCCGATTTCGATTGTGCTCTTGCACTCAGAAGTGCTGCTAAAAAATTAGGTTTTAGATATCACATGGGCGTTGTTCAATGTAAGGATAGTTTCTACGGTCAACACGACCCAGATATCATGCCAGTTAGTTATGAGTTAAAGAATAAATGGGAAGCATGGAAACGTCTTGGCGTATTAGCCTCTGAAATGGAATCTGCAGCTCTATTTACTGTTGCTGCAAGACTTGGTGTTAGATGTGGCTCGGAATTCTTTGTTGTTGGTAACCAAGAAAGAGAAGCTTTAGGAATGGATAATCCTAAGCTTCATGACACTACTAATGCAATTAAAGTTGCTATTGAAGGTATTAGAGAATTAATTAAGCTTGATAAAGAGTAATACCTTTAGCAGTAAATTCAGCTATAGTTTCTGAGAGGAGGGCATCTAATTCGTCCTCCTCATTTGCAATTTTGACTAAATCAATTACAAATAATTCAAGACCTGTTGTTTTATAATCCTCTTGAAGTGCCTTACATTTATGAAGTCCTAAATCGAGCATAAATCGTTCTTCAGCACGAGTTTTTATTATATCTTTTGTAATGCCAAAATATGATTTATCTGTTTTTAAATTGTAAATTCTAAAAATACCTTTTTCTTTCTTACCAATCAAATATTCTTCCATAAATTGTATTTTTTTTTCATTTCCTTTCTAATTCATTTATATTATCATTAAAAGTGAGATTTTTTGATCTATTATTATCATAAAGGTGGACAAAATGGAACAACAGATTCAAGATTTAGTTGCTTCTATCAAGAAAGAAGGTATAGAAGAAGCTAAAAAACAGAGTGCTGAGATCCTTGCATCTGCTAAAGCAGAAGCTGATGAGATAATCAAGAAAGCAAAAGCTGAAAGTGAGAAAATCATCCAAGATGCAAAAAACAGTGCCAAGCTAGAAGCTGAGAGTGCTAAAGCACAAATCGTTCAGGCAGGAAGAGATGTTACTCTTTCTTTAAAGCAAAACGTTGAGTCTCTATTTAATAAAATCCTTACAGATGATTGCAAAAAGGCTATGGACCCAACTTTACTAGCTTCATTAATTACTCAAGCAGTTAATGCAGATTTAAATGGTGTTACAGCTGAGGTTTCTGAAGGTTTAAAGGATGATGTATTTAAGGCTCTTACTAAGGAAGTTGCTCAAAAGATTAAGGAAAAGGATTTCTTAAAAGAGAGTAAAGGTGTGCTTTCTGGTATTAAACTTACAAGCAATGATGGATCAGGATATATTGATATGTCTGCAGAAGAATGTGCTCTTCTGATTAAACCATATCTTTCCGAGAGGCTTAAAGAGCTTATCGGCTGATAGGACAGCTTATGGGTAATTATTACTATCTAGTACCGACACTTCCTGCTCTTAAGAGTGATATGACCAGCTATATGACAATGGAAGAATTTTTAAATCTTTGTAAGGGATATCTATCTAAAAAAGATTTTGAAATTCTTTCTCATGCAACCTTAAATGGTAGTGATGAAGTAAAAGGAAATCATTTTATTAAAGAGTTTTCTCACTTCAGATCAATGGTTGATCAAGCACTAATAGAAGAAAGAGCAAAGAAGCTAGGACTTAATGACGATATATATGTCAATAAGGGTGAGAAAGAAAACCGCATTAGGGAAATAGTAAAGAAGGCTGTGTACTCAAAGGATCCTCTTGAGGGTGAAAAGATTATTTTAAATCTTTATTGGGACTTTTTAGAAAAAGAAACAGGTCTTGGGCACTACTTTGACCTTACATTTTTAATTAGTTATGCGCTTAGACTTCAAATCCTTTCAAGACTATCTGTCTTTACTGTGGAAAAGGGTAATGAGGAATTCTCAAAACTCTTTGGAACATTGAAAGAGGAAATATTCCGCTAGAGGTAGAAATATGGATAATAACAGAGGACGTGTTGTCTCCGTCAACGGCAACATGGTAAATGTTGAATTCACAGGTGCTATCACAAAGAACGAAGTAGGTTACATCCTTTTAGGTGATACTCGTTTAAAGAGTGAAGTTATCAGAATCAACGGTAATACAGCCTCCCTCCAGGTATATGAAATGACTGGTGGTGTCGCTGTTGGTGACGAGGTTGAGTTTACTGGTGAGCTGTTATCTGCAGAACTTGGACCAGGCTTATTAACTCAAATTTATGATGGTCTTCAAAATCCACTCCCAAAACTTGCTGAGGAGTGTGGATTCTTCTTACAGCGAGGTGTATATCTTACAGCTATTCCTGATAAGGATTGGCCTTTTACACCTGTTGCAAAAGTTGGTGATACAGTAGTTGCTGGAGATACTCTTGGTACAGTTCCAGAAGGTGTATTTACACATAAAATAATGGTTCCATTTAACCTACTAGGAGAGTGGAAGGTATTATCAATTAATGGCGCTGGAACATACAATGTAAGAAGCACAATTGCTGTAATTGAAAACGATAAGGGCGAAAAGAAAGAGCTTTCAATGGTATTTGAATGGCCTGTAAAAAAAGCTATTAAATGCTATGAGGAGAGACTTAGACCAGATGAAACAATGGTTACTAAGATTCGTCTTATCGATACCTTCTTGCCAGTTGCTAAGGGTGGTACATACTGTATTCCAGGTCCATTTGGTGCTGGTAAAACCGTACTTCAGCACTTAACAAGTAAAAATGCAGATGTTGATATTGTAATTATTGCTGCTTGTGGTGAAAGAGCAGGTGAGGTAGTAGAGGTTCTTAAGGAATTCCCTGAACTAATTGACCCAAAAACAGGCAGAAGCTTGATGGAAAGAACTATTATTATTTGTAATACTTCTTCAATGCCTGTTGCCGCTCGTGAAGCATCTGTATATACAGCGGTAACACTCGCCGAGTACTATAGAAATATGGGACTTGATGTTCTTCTGCTAGCAGACTCAACTTCTCGTTGGGCTCAAGCTATGAGAGAGATGAGTGGTAGACTTGAAGAAATTCCTGGTGAGGAAGCTTTCCCAGCTTACCTTGAATCAAGAATTGCTGAGTTCTATGAAAGAGCTGGTAAGGTAAGATTAAAGGATGGAACAACTGCTTCTGTAACTATTGGTGGTACAGTATCTCCAGCAGGTGGTAACTTCGAAGAGCCTGTAACTCAGGCAACATTAAAGGTAGTAGGTGCTTTCCATGGACTTTCTCGTGAAAGATCTGATGCAAGAAAGTATCCTGCAATTGATCCACTTGATTCCTGGTCAAAGTATGAAGGTGTTTTACCAGCTAAAGAAGTAGATGCAGCTTATAAAGTTCTCCTAAGAGGTAATGAAGTTAACCAGATGATGAAAGTAGTAGGTGAAGAAGGTACTTCACTTGAAGACTACATTACTTACCAAAAGGGCGAATTATTAGATAGCGTATACTTACAGCAGAACTCATTTGACCCAGTAGATGCTCAAGTTACTGTTGAAAGACAAATTGAAACCTTTAATGTACTTTATGATATTTTGATGAGTGATTATGACCTTCGAGATAAGAAAGATGTAAGACTCTTCTTTAACAAGGTAAGACAGGCATTCTTAGACTGGAATGGTACAGCTGAGAGTGATAAATCTTATAGTGTAAGAAAAGCTGAATTAATCACGCTATATAGTGAAAAGAAGAGGGGTTAATCATGCAGAAAGTATATACAAAAATTGAATCTATTGTGGGAAACGTAATCACTGTAAGAGCAACGGGTGTTAAGAACCAGGACCTTGCAGAAGTTACAACAAAATCAGGTGTAAGCTACGCTAACGTAATTAAACTTGATCATGATTTAGTTTCTTTGCAAGTTTTTAGTGGCGCTCAAGGTATTAGTACTGGAGACAGTGTTAGGTTCTTAGGTGTACCAATGAGAGTAAGTTTCTCAGATAACTTACTTGGTAGAATCTTTAATGGTTCTGGCGAGCCAAGAGATAATGGACCTGCATTAAATGAAAACATGATTGAAATTGGTGGACCATCTGTAAACCCAGCTAGAAGAATTATTCCAAGAAACATGATTAGAACAGGTATTCCTATGATTGACGTATTTAATACACTCGTTGAATCACAGAAATTACCTATCTTCTCTATTTCAGGTGAACCATACAACCAGCTTCTTGCAAGAATTGCTATGCAAGCTGAGGTTGATTTGATTGTTCTTGGTGGTATGGGTCTTAAATATGATGACTACCTATTCTTCAAAGAAACTCTTGAAAAGAGTGGTGCTATGAGTAGAACAATTATGTTTATTCATACTGCATCAGACCCAACTGTAGAGTGTACACTTGTTCCTGATATGGCACTTGCTGTTGCAGAACAATTTGCTATTAAAGGTAAAAAAGTACTTGTACTTCTTACCGATATGACTAACTACTGTGACTCTCTAAAAGAAATGGCAATTACTATGGACCAGGTACCATCTAATAGAGGTTATCCAGGAGATCTTTACTCTAACTTAGCTGCTCGCTATGAGAAGGCTGTAGACTTTGAAGGTGCAGGAAGTGTTACAATTTTAGGTGTTACAACAATGCCTGGTGATGACGTTACTCACCCAGTTCCAGATAATACTGGATATATTACAGAAGGTCAGTACTACCTTAGAGGTGGTCACATTGAGCCATTTGGTTCATTAAGCCGTCTTAAGCAACAGGTAAATAAGGATACTAGAGATGACCATAGAGCCCTAATGGATGCTATGATTAAGCTTTATGCAGCTTATAAAGAATCTGTTGAGAAGAAGGCAATGGGATTCTTAATGAGTGAATGGGATGAAAAGTTATTAAAGTATGGTTCATTATTTGAAACTAAGTTAATGGATCTTTCTGTAAACATTCCTCTAGAAGAAGCTCTTGATCTTGGATGGGAAATTCTTTCTGAGTGTTTTGAAAAGAACGAAACTGGATTAAAGTCTGATTTAATCAGCAAATACTGGCCTAAATAAGGAGAGTGTTTTATGGCTGTCAAACTGACAAAGAATGAACAGAAGAAGCAGAAGGATGCGCTTAAACAATTTAATCGCTACCTTCCTACACTGCAATTAAAAAAGCAGCAGCTTCAAACTGTCATTAGACAAATTGAAGGTGAGATAGTGGAGTACAAAAAAGCTCAACAGGAGTTAATTGACTCACTACAACACTGGATTGCTGTCTTCGGTGAAAACAGTTCTTTTGATTCTCTCCATAGTCTAGATAACCTTGTTAAGATTGATGAAATTAAGAAAGGTAAGGGTAATATTGCTGGTGTCGAAATTCCTGTCTTTGAGGATTTGACATTTCAGGACATTCCTTATTCTCTCTTTGAATACCCACTTTGGGTAGATGCTGGTCTTGAAGCTTTAAAGAAAGCAAGTGTCTTTGATGCAAAAGTTAAAACACTTCAAGAACAAATTGATTTACTTAATAAGGAGTTAAGGACAACGAGTCAGCGTGTTAATCTCTTTGAGAAGGTTAAAATACCTGAAGCAAAAGAGAATATCAGAAGAATTGGCATTTATCTCGGTGATCAGCAGACCTCTGCTGTCGTAAGAGGAAAGATCGCTAAAAAGAAACTTACAAAGGAGGAAAGTGCATGATTGAAGGCATGTTAAGTGTAACTCTTGCAGCACCAGTAGCTGAAAAGAAAGAAATGCTAAAAAGCCTAAGAAAGCTAGGATTAATGCATATATCCTCTCTTAAAAAGAGCTCAGAGGCATCAGATATCATTGATCGTGATATCACGAGTATGATGAATGTTTTAGCTGCGATCAAAGAGGAGTGTGGTAAACAAAAGAACATTGAGCAAAAGAGCTTAAGTGATAAAGAGTTTAAAGAACTCGATAACACCTTAAAAGGTCTTATTGCTGAAAGAAGCCAAAATGTAGAGGAATTAAGAAAACTATCATTTGTTAAAGCAGAACTTGAACCTTGGGGAGATTTTTCTCCATCAGACTTAAAGTTCTTAACAGATAATGGTGTTAGTCTTTATTTCTACACTATTGGTAAAAAGGAAAAGGAAACATTAAAGAATCAAGAAGATGTTAGCTTTATTTCATTAAAAGAAGTTAACTCAATGAATGCAATTGCAGTAATTGGAAAGCCTCTTGATAAAACTTTCCCTGCCAATGAGTTTATCCCTAATGAAGTTTCACTTTCTGATGTTTTAGCAAAGGAAAAGGAACTCAATAATAGACTTTCATTTATAAAAGAGTCTTTAGCTAATGCTTCTTGTTATACAAGTGAATATAAGAAGAGAATTAATTTAGCAAGTCAAGATTCTTTATTTGAAAAGGTTGATGCAACCTGTGAGGATGTTGAAGTAATTACTCTCCTACATGGATATATTCCTCAGGACGATATTACTTTGTTTAAGGATTATGCTTCTGAAAAAGGCTATGCATATTTAATTGATGAAATTAAGGATGATGAAAATCCTCCTACAAAGATTAAGTATAAGGGCCTAATTAGAATTATTAAACCTCTTTATGACATCCTTGGTACTGTACCTGGATACAGAGAATATGATATTTCTTTGTACTTCCTTTTATATTTCTCACTTTTCTTTGCTATGATTATTGGAGATGCAGGGTATGGACTTATTTTCGTATTAATCGCAGCTCTAATACATATAAAGAGTAAAAAGGCAAGTGACATAGTAATTCTTATCTATGTTCTAGGCGCGACGACAATAGTATGGGGTGCTTTAACTGGCACTTGGTTTGGTAGTGTACAAATTATTAATGCATTACCATTTCTGAAGCTATTTATAATACCATCGATTTGTAACTTCTCTATGGAGTTATATGGTATTGAATCTGCATTTGCACAAAACTGTGTAATGAAGTTCTGTTTTATCCTTGGTGCAAGCCAAATCGGACTTGCTTGCGTGATTAATGTAGTAAGTAAGATTAAAGAAAAGAACCTTTCATTTATTTCAGATATTGGATGGCTTATAGATGTATTAGTGATTTACATGCTTGTTCTATTCCTAGTATTGAATGAAGAAGTAAACTTTGGATTAATCGTAGGTGGAGTTGCATGTGGATTTATCCTAGTATGTCTCTTTGGAAAACAAGAGCCAGGACTTAAGTTTTCTAAAGGTTTAGTAAAGAGTCTTTCAGATGCTTTCACAGTATTCTTAAACACAATTAGCTGTTTTGGTAATGTGATGAGCTATATTAGACTTTTTGCAGTAGGTATGGCTTCTCTTGCTATCGCTGATTCATTCAACGAAATGGCAGGTGGTTTATTATCTGGTTTTGCGCTTCCAGCAGGTATACTTGTACTTGTAATTGGACATGCACTAAACCTTGTAATGGGATTGCTTAGCGTCGTAGTACATGGCGTAAGACTCAATCTTCTCGAATTCTCCAATCAGCTCGGAATGGAGTGGACTGGATACAACTATGATCCGTTTAGAGAAACGGCAATTAAATAATTAAAGTTTACAAAGGAGATATTAATATGTCTAATTTAGCTTATGTAGGTATGGTTTGTGCTCTTTGTTTTTCAGCCATTGGTTCAGGTCTTGGTGCAGGTCTCGCTGCACAGTCTGCAGTAGGTGGATGGAAGAAGTGTTATTCAGAAGGTAAGCCAGCTCCATTTATCATGGTTGCTTTCGCAGGTGCACCTTTAACACAGACAATCTACGGCTTCTTGCTCATGAACTTCATCAACTCTGCTTTCCAAGCTACAGGTAATATGCTTATGTGTCTTGGTGTTGGTGTATTTGGTGGTCTTGCAATTGGTTTATCAGCATTCTTACAGGGTAAGGTTGCAGCTTGCTCAGCAGATGCATTAGCAGAGACAGGTAAAGGTACAGCTAACTACTTCATCGTAGTAGGTATCGTTGAAACAGTAGCTCTCTTTACTCTCGTATTCAGCATGCTCCTTTTAAATAGCTGATAATTAAAAATAATTTATTGTGAAAAGTAAAACCTCCAGTTCGCCTGGAGGTTTTATATCTTTTGAATTTGAAATGAGCTATGAATTACTTAGCTAATAGAGGTAGTTTTCATATCACTAATTCTTAAGTTATGAATAATTAATGATGTGATATAGAAGATTATTGCGAATACTACTCCAGAAATTGGCTCAGCAAAATTAACAGTTCCATTACTAATTGAAACAGTAATTATCTCTTCAATATTTGCAAAGACCATAAAGTATAATAGACAAATAGTTCCTATTACTATAAATGAAATAAAAGGTTTAAATAGGGTAGTAATCGAAGAAAATAAACACCCTGCTGCAAAGCAAAATAGAGATGTTGTTATTGCCATTACTATTAAATTGATATTAGTAACAATAATCTCTCCACTAAATGAGCAAATAATGTTTAATAGGATAATACAAATTGTTGATACAATAATAGCAAGTATAACTCTTACTAAATATCTTAATGATGCATTTCTTCTATTACTTCCAAAACTCATAAATAAACGCATATACTGCAAACTAAGACAACCACAGACAAGGTATTAAATAGCAATAACACCAACACATACTGATGGAAGCAAAGTTAAAATTGGAAGAAAATTAGCTATTTCTTCTTTTGCAAGTAAAGGTATTAAAATACTTACAATTAACATAACTGCACTAGCACAAAGTATTGATACTAGAGACCCAAATGTTAAATCTTTAAAAATCATATCTATTTTTTTATTCATCTTTTTCTCCATTATTTACATACAGCAATAAAGTATTCTTGTAAGTCCACATTATTAATTCTTTCTGGACTAACATTTAATTCACCCTTATAGATAATTGTTCTACTTAAAGAAGCTACCTTATCAGATAGAATTGTTACCTTTGATAAATCAAGTTTCTCATCATTTCTAAGGTTAATTGAGTGCACATCTTGAAGTAGCAAATCCTTATCGTCATCACAAATTAATTTTCCTTTATGAATTAACTTAACACTGTCAATTAGCTTTGATACTTCATCAATTAAGTGAGTTGAACTGACTGCTCCCACGGGCAAGCCCGTGGGGTTCTGATTACCAAGAGTAGCTTGTAATCGTACATCATTTTCAGACTTTGGAGTTACAAGTGTAAGCCTATTTGAATCAGGACTTTCATTATCAAGCAGTCCTACGACCACA
>JAQYFM010000231.1 GCA_028723145.1 Spirochaetales bacterium
TTTAGCCCCTAACACTATATCTCAGTAGAAAATCTACCGGAAATTCTGGTTCAACGAACACAGTTAATATATGATGCCAAAAATTAATAAATAATTCAAGTCATATAAAATTAAAGGACAGGAATTAATCCTGCCCGAAAATTTTTTAGTTATTTTCTTTATCTCTTTGAGATGAAGCCATCAAACGGATAGCTGAAATATTAATAAAGCCCTTACAATCAACAGGGTGGTAACCACCAGCTTTATCCATACTACCAAGCTCTTGGTTGTAAAGTGAACAAGGTGAAGAAATACCTGCATTAATAACATTACCCTTATAGAGAGCAACCTTAGCAACACCTGTAACGTTTTTCTGACTTGTTTCAAAGAGGGAAGTAAGCATATTAAATTCAGGAGCACCCCAGTATCCATTGTAAATTAATTCAGCATACTTTGGTGAAAGCATATCTCTTAAGTGCATTGCTTCCTTATCCATACATAGTCCTTCAAGGTTGTGGTGAGCCTTCCAAAGAATTTCACAACCTGGAGTTTCGTAAACACCCCTTGATTTAATACCAACAAAGCGGTTTTCAACCATATCAACTCTACCAATAGCATTGTCATGGCCAACTTTATTTAGGTATTCAATCATAGCAAGAGAATCTGTAACTACTGTGTTATCATTTTCATTTTTGATCGATACAGGAATACCATCTTTAAACTCAATAGCAAGTAAAGTCTCTTCATTTGGAGCCTCTTGAGGACTTACTGTGAGTGAGAAAACATCAGCTGGACATCTTGATGAAGGATCTTCCAAAATACCTGCTTCATGAGAGATGTGGATTAAGTTTGCATCCTCACTATATGGTTTCTTTAAAGATGCCTTAACAGGAATGTTATATTTCTCAGCATAAGCAAGCATATCTGATCTTCCCTCAAACTGAGAAAGGAATTCAGGATCCTTCCATGGAGAAATAATTTTAACATCAGGCATATTCATGTAGTAACCAAATTCAAATCTGACTTGGTCATTACCCTTACCAGTTGCACCATGAGCAACATATTTAGTACCTTCCTTTTTAGCAATCTCAATGTGGCGTTTAGCAATGATAGGGCGAGCAAGAGATGTACCGAGCATGTATGTACCTTCATAGATGGTATTAGCCTTTAATGCAGGAAATACATAGTCCTCAACAAGCTCTTTTCTTAAATCTTCGATATAAACCTTGCTAGCACCAGTAAGGTATGCTTTATCTTCTATAGCTTTGAAATCTTCGTTCTGGCCGACATTAGCTACATATGCAATTACTTCAAAACCTTTGTTTGAGAGCCATTTTAAAATAACTGATGTATCGAGTCCGCCGGAATAGGCAAGAACGACTTTTTCTTTTTTCATTTTCTTATTCTCCGTTTGTTAATCAACTTGTGAATAATTATGCATAAAATAAAAGTTATTGCAATTACTTTATGCATAAATATTGAAAAAATTCTAAAATTAAACAAATTTTATGAATAATATCTGTATATAATAAAAATTTTTTTTACTTGGATAATTTAATTTAAAGCATTACTCTATAAATTATGATAGGTTTTTTCATTAAAAAAGCATTTTTTGACGGTTGGGATAATTTAATTGGAATTGTCCTTTATAATTTAATTAGTGTAGGATTCTTGCTCCTAGCATTACTCTCTACATATTTAATTGATGTTAGTGCACCATTATTTTTTGTAGCATTAGCATTAATTGTATTAGCATTTTGCCTATTTTCAGGTGCTTTATCAAATGTCTGCTATGGGTATTCAAATTATCAACGCAGTGGCTTTGCAACATTTAGAGAAGGCTTTGCAAGATACTTCACACATTCATTATTTTATTTCTTACTAGTTTCAGTATTCTTAACAATTACGTTTTTCGTTATTCCTTTTTATTTAAGTATCGAAGGTGTAGTTGGAATGATATTATCAATTATTATGCTTTGGATAGTAATATTACTTTTACTTTCCATGCCATACTATTTAGCTCTCTCTTCATTTTTACCAGGAGATGGGCCATTAAAAACCTTTAAAAAGTGTATGTTAGTAATGGCTGATAATATGGGATTTACCATTTTCTTCGCCTTTTACAACTTAGTTTTACTAGTATTAACTGTCTTTACTATGGGTTTTATTCCAGGAGTAGCAGGAATGAAT
>JAQYFM010000232.1 GCA_028723145.1 Spirochaetales bacterium
ATTAGGCCTCCTTTAGAAGTTAGAAGTACCTTCTATTAATAATAGAGAAAAAAGTTAAAATTTTTACAAATTGGGGTTTATAGGTACAAAGAAGGGTGTAATTTAATGAATATTCTCACCTTATTATGGTGTTCTCTATGAGATTGAGTGGTGCTGATGCGTGAGAATACTCAATTCATAGTTGAGCACCACCCAATTAATGCTTCAGCACTGCAATCGATTTTGATATGGCGCAAAAAAAGTAACACTTTTATGTGTAATCGAATAAAAACAGGTAGCACATAAAGTGGTTCCTCCTAAGTTTTATGCTTATTATTTCTTGAACGATGTAAATGTAACAGACAACTTATTTAAGGTGTCATATGAGATTTATTTGTGAGAGATACTAATATATTACATATAAGATGCACTAATGGAATGGTATCAAGAATATATTTTTGGGTATGTTATTTTTATAATTAAGAGTTAACAGATAAGTTATTAAGAAATATCAATAAAGTTATTTCATATGGGTGAAATATTTTATTAATTAATATGTTTATATTTGTTACTTTTTTTACATAATTTTTTGTTTTTTCTGGAAATAACCTATGATATTATTTACTTGTTCGTTAGGTGTTATTAACTATTAATAAAACAATTTTACAAAATAGAGAAAAAAACATTTGACAGCATACATATTGTGAATTATTGTATACAATATACAAGAAAAGGAGATAATAAATGAAAAAGACATTAATTATTGCATTAATTGCAATCATTGCATGTGCAGGTTTGTTTGCTAATGGTTCTACAGAACAGGCATCACAACAGAAATCATACTCTGTCAACGTAGCTTCAGGATTTGCTCCAGAAGGCCACGTTCATGATGTTATTTTAAAATTTAAGGATAAGGTTGAATCAGCTACAGATGGTAGAGTTAAAGTTGTTATCCATCCATCAGGAGCTCTTGGTGATGAAAGAGAAATTGTTGAAGGCTTAAAGGCTGGTACAATTGAAATGGGCGCTCAAGGTATCATGGACCTTACAATCTATGCTCCAGATCTTACAGTATTTGAAGAGCCTTTTGTAATTAGAGATCTCGACCACCTCAACAAATTCTGGAATACAATCGGTGAAGATATCAATAAGCAGGCAGAAGAGAAAACTGGTATTATCACAGCTGCTTACGCTATTAGAGGTGCAAGACTTATCACAGCTAACAAAGAAATTAAGCATCCAGAAGATCTTAAAGGATTAAAGTTTAGACTTCCTTCAATGCCAGTTAGAGTAAAAGTATTTGAAGCTTTCGGTGCTACACCTACTATCATTGCTTTCCCTGAAGTTTATATGGCACTTAAGACTGGTACAATTGATGCACAGGAAAACCCAGCTGAAACAATCTATAGCTATAAGTACTATGAAGCTCAGAAGTATCTCATTATGACAGAGCACGTATGGTCAACAGCTAGATATCAAATTTCTAAAGCATGGTTTGAGACAATCAGCAAGGAAGATCAGGATATGTTCCTTAACGCTTGGAAGGAAGCAGCAGAAGAAGTTAGAAAAGAAGTTCCAGATCCAGATGCTTACTATGTAGAACAGCTCAAGAATCTTGGTATGACAGTTGTTGAAGTAGATAAGAATGAATTCAACCAGCTTGCTGAACCAGTAATGCAGGAGTTCGATAAGACAACTTGGCAGAACGGTCTCAGACAGAAGATTATGGCTTTATAATTGCTATAAGACCTTGTGGGGACTTCTCTCCACAAGGTTTTTCTATATTTAAGGAATGTATATGACTAAGAAAATTCTTGCTGTTCTTGAAACAATTGGAGGAATTGCCTCAGGCCTCCTTTTTTGTACTATAATGTGGCAGGTATTAGCTAGAGTTGTTTTCCACGTTGCAGCTACTTGGACTGTAGAAGTTGGAAAAGCACTCTTTGTAATAATGATTTTTACTGGATCACCTATTTTGATTTACAGAGATGGTCATATGGCGATTAAGACTATCTTAGAAAAACTTAAAGGAAAGAAACAAAGTATTTTACGTCTTGTTGTCGATTTCTTTGTTGTATTAGCTTTGATAATTCTCAGCTATGGTTGCTATAACAGAACAATCAACACATGGAATGACATCATCCCAACTGTTGAGTGGTTAACCTCTGGAAAGATATACCTTGTTATGCTTATTGGCACATTAGCTATGCTTTATATGGAAATTGTTAAAATAAAAGAGCATATTCTTGGCTTAAAAGGAAAAGAGGAGGAAACAAAATGATTATTTTCTCTCTTACAGTTGGATTAATTATTCTTCTTGCTTTAGGGGTTCCAGTTAGCCTTTCATTGATTTTATCTGGAGCAATTGGATATCTCTTTAATATGGGAAGTATAAATGGATTTTTACAGCTTTATGTTGTCCCATTAAAAATGTCATATAGCCTTTCAAACTTTTTGCTCCTCTCAATTCCTCTATTTATTATGGCTGCAAAGGTTATGAATAGTTCTTCTATCACAAAGAAGATTTTTGGATTTGCAAATACTGCAGTAGGTTGGCTTCCAGGTGGCTTAGGACATGCAAACGTATTTGCATCTCTTCTCTTTGCGGGTATGTCTGGTACAGCAGTTTCTGATGCAGCAGGATTAGGTAGTATTGAAATTGAAGCAATGAAGAATGAAGGATATGATGCTGAGTTTGCGGCTGCTGTAACAGCTGCATCATCTACAGTAGGACCTATCTTCCCACCTTCAGTACCTATGGTAATGTTTGCAACAGTTAGTTCTGTTTCTGTTGGATCATTATTCCTTGCTGGTGTTGTTCCTGGTGTTATTATGACAATTGCAATGATGATTCTAGTTTATGTAATAGCAAAGAAAAGAAACTATCCTAGAGCTCCATTCCCTACAGTAAAATCATTTGCGAAAGGCTTTATTGATGCATTTATTCCTCTCTTAACACCAATTATTCTTCTCGTTGGTATTTGGACTGGTGTATTTACAACAACTGAATCAGCTGTAATTGCAACTGCTTATGCGATTCTTATCTCCTTTGTCCTTTATAGAGATATGAGCTTTAAATCTCTTTTTAGAATCTTTAAAGAGACAGCCATTGATACAGCTTCTATCGGTTTAGTTGTTGCAGCAGCAGCTTTTTATGGATGGGTTCTAGCTCGTTCAGGTCTTACTGTTGCATTGGCTGAATGGGTTGTTTCAGTTGCTAAGACACCTACAATGTTCTTGATAATGATCAATGTTTTCTTCCTTATTATCGGTTGTTTCTTAGAGTCTATTGCAGCTATTCTCATTTTTGGTCCTATCCTTGTTTCTCCTGCTGTTGCTATTGGTGTTGATCCTCTCGTATTAGGTTTAGTAATTGTATTAAACCTCTCACTTGGCTTGTTAACACCTCCTTTTGGAATAGTATTGTTTATTACAAAGGATATGGCGAAAGTAAGTTTTGGAAAGATGGTCAAAGCTGTATTACCATTCTTCGTTCCTCTTTTTGGTACCCTCATCCTCATTACATTCTGTCCTCAGATAGCAACATTCTTGCCTCATCTGTTGAGTTAAACTATAAATGCTCTAAAGACGACATTATGCCGTCTTTAGGGCAATATTTAATAATATGAAAATAAGTTCACCGTCAAACATAAATAAAAATAAGCTTACAAACGTAGTAGATTTATCAGTGCATCCAGAACTTGGTGCTAATTTAGATATCCTTCTTTTAGAAAAAAATAATTCTTATTCATTTGAAACCAATAATAAAGAGTACATTCTTCTATTATTTACTGGAGAGGTAAGAATTAGTGAAGGGGATAATATTTTTTCTTTAAAAAGAAATGATGTTAGGGTAGAAAATTCTGTATTTGTAAGGGCTAGTTCTTTAAAAAGTATTTCAATTAATGCAATAACAGATAGTGAATTGCTTTTAATTAGTGCTCCAAATAATATCGGTTTCCAAACGCACCAAGGAGTCGGAAAACAAGGTATGGCAGGTTTAAATGCTCATGAAGGGAGAACTAGGAGAATAAAGAGGCCTCTTTATGATACAAAAGATATTCCATCTTCTGTTTTATTTGTTGGAGAACTTATTACCTACCAAGGTTCTTGGGCATGTTATCCCCCTCATAGACATGTAGAGCCTGAGATTTATTTTTACCGTTTCTTCCCAAAAGGAGGATATGCCTTCGTTGAAGATGGGGATATAGTTCATCGAATTGAAGAAAATGATGTAGTTGGTGTTGTTAATGGTAATAACCATTCACAAACTACAGCTCCAGGTTTTAATGGTTATATTCTATGGATTCAAAGATTAACTGGAGCAGGTGTGCCTATTGTATATTCTCTTGATCCTAGATATGCATACTTAGATGATCAAAGCTAATTTTTAGTATTTTTCTTTTCTTTAATTAAGTTAGGAATAGAAAACAGTCCAAAAGCTTTTATTTCTATCCAATTTAATTGAGTCTTCTCATAGATGAAGGAACGAAATTTCTTTTCTTCATCTATTTCTTTATTTTTTAAAAGAATAAAAGCACTTTCTTTTGAGATAAATAGGTAATCATACTTTGTATCATTTACTATTCTAATAATATCAGAGTATGGCGTTGTTTTCTCAAACTCATCACTCTTAGTGGTAAATGAATCTTCAAAAAAAGTAAAAGATGTCTCAGGAAGATTTCCTTTAAAATAATCAAGAGTTTTTTCTGCATTCATTTTAGGGATTTCTCTCCACCCTAAAGCAAGTGCACAACCAAAAACTATTAATAAAACATTTACAACGATATTAATGGTGGTAAAAACCCCTAACAATATCATAATAGCTCCAATACTTATTTGGAGTAATATCGCTTTTTTATTGAAAGAAAGGTATTGAACTTGGTTTAATGCTATTACCGATTCTCTCGTATGTTTAAACTTTTTTTTAAATAAAGCCTTTGCCATTCTTTTATCCTTATCCATTTATTTTATCACATTGAATATTAATTAATATATGAATAATTGTATTCAATTTGGCATTCCATTTGGTATTTTATAATGATTATTTTTAATATAATTCGTGTCTTAATTTATTGCAAAGTAATTTTTATTTTTTATATGTTATTATAAATAGAAAATAAATCATCTCAAATAAATAACTAATTAACTTTATTGATAATAATTAATTATTAAAAAAAGCTATGGTATTTCATTAATGATTAACTACCTTAAAATTTGCAACTATTAATGAAAGAAAATGTTTGACGGATAGAATTCCTAGTGTATAATACATGGTATACAAGGAGTTTTGGGTTTGAAAAAAGAAGAGATTTTAGAAGACCTCAAAAGAAAAATCATAACTGGCGAAATCCATCAAGGAGAATCTCTTACTGAGCGTGAAATCAGTGAGACCTATGGAATTTCTAGAACTCCTGTTAGAGAGATTTTATGGAATCTTTGTTCTGTAAATCTTGCAGAACAAGATCCTGATAAAGGTTGTAGAGTAAAGACCTATACAATTAATGATATGATAGAAGTCTACAATACAAGGGAAGCTATTGAATCTGCATGTGTAAGACTTGCTTGTCTTTCAAAAAATCCAAACTTTGAAAAAGAAATTGATCAGATGATAGCTAATCTTGAGTCTGTTACTGCAGTTGATGATTTGGAAACAGCTGTAAAATATGGAGTTGCTGTTCATCAATTTATTAGAAGGGAATGTAATAATAAATATTTGTTAGCATTCCTAAATAATATTAAAGACGTGGCTACTTTATTAAATTACTTTGCTCATAAATCTAGTGAAATTGAAGAAGTATCTAGAGTTGGACATATTAATATTCTAAAGGCATTAAAAAAGAGGGATCAAGCTGAGAGTGCAAAGGCTATGGCTGAGCATATCGCAACAACATGTCAAGGAATAGTAAGGCTTCAGTGCGCAAGTTTACTTTTGCGTACATGGTAAAAGGGTAAAAATAAACTTTAGGAGGTTTATATGAAAAAGATTTTAGTTATCGCACTTGTACTAGGAATCGCTTTTTCCTCAGTATTCGCACAAGGCACAAAGGAAGAATCTGATACTTACTTACTCAGATTTGGTCACACACTTACTAGTGAAGATGAATTCCACAAGGGATATGAAAGATGGGCAGAAAGAGTAGCTGAAAGAACAGATGGAAAACTTAAGATTGAAGTTTATCCAAATGCTCAGCTTGGTGTTGAAGAAGATGTTCTTGAACAGATGAAGCAAGGTTCAAACGTTGGTTGGCAGACTGACCCAGGTAGACTTGGTAACTATGTAAAAGAATTCTCAATTTTCTATATGCCTTTCTTCCTTGAAGGTGGTATGGATGATGTAGAAAAGCTCTTAAAGAGTGAAGAGGTTCACAAGTGGATTGATCAGCTCGAAAAAGAGCATAACATTAAAGTTGTTTCTTATGCATGGGTACAGGGTAATAGATCTGTTCTTGCTAACAAGCCAGCATATAGCCCATCAGATCTCAAAGGTATGCTAATTAGAACAGCTCCAGCTCCAGCATGGGTTGCATGTGTTAACTCACTCGGTTGTAAGGCTGTAGCTCTTCCATATGGTGAAATGTACAATGGTATCCAGACAAAAGTAGTAGATGGTTGTGAGCTTCCTTATGCAGCTGCAAAGAACATGAAGATTTACGAAGTTGCAAAGTATATTATCGAAACTAACCATATCTTCCAGCTCAATGTAATGGTTGTATCAGCTGACTGGTATAATAAGCTTCCTGCAGAATATCAGCAGATTCTCTGTGAAGAATGTGATAGAGCAGGCTTAGAGTCATCAAAGGTACTTGTTGAGAATGCTGATGCTGACAGACAGTTCCTCATTGACCAGGGTATGAAACTTATTCCTAACTCAGAACTTGATATGGACGCTTTCAGAAAGGCTGGAGACAGCGCATATGCTGAACTCGGACTTCTCGAAACTAAGGCAAAGATTTTCAAGGAACTCGGTAAATAAGTTTCACAAAGACTATATCAGGGTGACTGACTTGGTCACCCTGATTTGATAAGGAGATGGCACAGTGGACAAGATTAAAAAGATTTATAAAAAGTTTTGTAATCTTGAGTTGATAGTAGCATCAACTTTTCTGGCCGCTACGGTCGCAATTATTACTTTTGCAGCTATTGCAAGAACATTTGGATTTCCTCAGAACTGGTCTTTAGACATTGCACTTTGGTTATTCACATGGTCAGTATTTATTGGTGCTGATACTGCTCTTAGAGCAAATAAAATGGTAAATGTAGATTTACTATTTAAAATTTTACCAAAGAAAGTACAAAAGGTACTTCAATTAATCATTTATTTAATAATCCTCGTTTTCCTAGGGATGTTTGTAATTTATGGGTTTAAACTTTCATATACTACAAGATTCCGTTCTTTCCAAGGTATTCCTCAGATGAGTTATACATGGGTAACTCTTTCTATTCCAGTATGCTCAGTGTTTATGATAATCACAACAGTTATCAAGATTGTTGAACTATTTAAGAAAAAATCTAATTCGGAGGTTGAGAAATGCTAGCAGTATTCATTGTATTCATTATTTTGCTTGCAATAGGTATGCCAGTAGGTTTCTCTGTTGGTATCTCTGGTGTCATGTTCTTTTTACAAAATCCAGATCTTCCAATAACAACTATTGTTCAGCTTCCTATTTCACAAACTCAAACAGTATCACTTCTTGCTGTTCCTCTATTTATTTTTGCCGGGAGCCTAATGAATGCTTCAGGTATTACAAAAAGACTTATCAAACTCTCAATGCAACTTTGTGGTCACATGAGAGGTGGTATGGCTCAGGTTTCAGTTGTACTTTCAACCTTTATGGGTGGTTGTTCTGGTTCATCTAATGCGGACGCTGCAATGGAAGCTAGAGTTCTCGGCCCTGAGATGATTAAGCAAGGATATCCTCGTGGATATAGTGCAGTAGTAATTGGCTTTACTTCCCTTATTACATCAACAATTCCACCTGGAGTAGGTATGATTCTCTATGGAACAACAGGTGATGTATCTATTGGTAGACTTTTTACCGCTGGCTTGATGTCAGGTATTGTAATGATGCTTATCATGATGGGAATGGTAGCAATAACATCAAGAATTAGAGGCTTTAAGAAAGCACGTGAACAAAGAGCAACCTTTAAAGAGATTCTTTCCTCATTAAAGGAAACAATTTGGGCTCTTATCTTCCCTGTTGTACTTATTGGATCTCTTCGTCTTGGTATTTTTACTCCTAGTGAAGTTGGTGCATTTGCATGTTGTTATGCATTAATTTGTGGATTCTTCATCTACAAAGAAATGACATTAAAATCTTTATTAGTAACATTTAAAGAAGCTGTACAAGATATTGGTGGAATTATGTTCATGATTAGTATGTCATCTATCTTTGGTTATGGTATTCCATTTGATAGAATTCCACAAAAGTTAACAATGTTGATTATGGGTATTTCCTCAAACCCAATCATTGTTATGGCTATCATTATCTTCTTCCTCATTTTATTTGGATGCTTCATGGAAGGTAGTGTAGTAATACTTCTTTTAACACCAATTCTTCTTCCTTTAATAAAGTCTATTGGTGTAGACCCGGTACTATTTGGTGTAATCATGTCTATTGTTGTAACAATGGGTATTCTAACACCTCCTGTAGGAGTTGCGATGTATATTGTTAACGGTATCCTTGATGTGCCTATGACAGAGTATTTAAAAGAAGCAATTCCTTGGATTATTATAGTAATAGTTGCAGTAATTGTTATTTTGGCTTGCCCAAATATCATTCTATTCTTGCCTAATTTATTATATGGTTGATAACTCTTGGAGAAAAACTAATATGAAATATGTAAAACTAGAAAAACCAGGTATTGAGATTTCAAAGCTATCTTTGGGTGGACATGAATATCTTCCTAATAAGCTTTCTAGAGGATTTAATGAAGACTTTGCAAAGGCTATCACCCCTGGGTATATTTTCCCGGGCTTTGGTGGCGAGCAGAGAAAGAAGCTTCTATCTAAAGCTTTTGATTTAGGTGTTAACTACTTCGATGTTACACATGATAGTGAAAAAGAGGCTATTGGTAGAAATCTAAGAGAGCTTGGTTGCCCATATGAAGTATATATTCAAACTAGACCTGAAGGTTTTTGTTACACATATGATGAGCACAATGCAAAAATGGCTGACTATAATCTCTTAAAAGCAGAAGCGCAAAGAATTATTAAGCTTATGCAAAGGGATTGTATCGATTTCTTTAATTTAGCATTTATGCATGACGCTTTGGAGCATGATCCAGAGTACATGGATAAGATTGTTTATAATATTAATATGTTAAAGAAAGAAGGTTTAGTAAGATGGGTTTGTGCTGATACCTTTGCAGGTGAAGAGACATATCTTACTCAAATAAATTCTGATGCATTTGATGTAATTTATATCAACTTCAATTTTGCTGATTGTGGTGCAGAGAAGAATGTACTTAAAGCTGCTAAAGACCATAATATGGGTGTTATTGTTAGAGAGCAGTATATGAAGGGTGCACTATTTAAGATGGCTGCTGAAGCTGGTATCGATGATAAGAATACTCTTGCTCATGCTGCTATGAAATGGTGTTATAACCATGAAGAAGTAAGTACTATTATCTTTGGAACTAATACTGCAGAGCATTTGGCAGATGCTGTTGGTATTTTAGACTCTCTTTCATTCACAGACAAAGAACTTGAGATGATTGAGACCATCAAGACAACTAATCTCTACAAAGAGTATTTTGAGAAGAAGCAAAAGGAATTCTTCGGTTAATAATTTTTAGGTCGGCTTTTAGTCGACCAAAAAATTAAGGAATAATATGGAACCTATAGTTATTAATTCTCCATCAATTGCTAATTGCAATCTTTTAGAACTCAGAGATGATATTGAAAAGCTAGTAGAAGGTGGATGTAAGTATGTTCATATCGATTTAATGGATGGACATTATGTTCCTAATCTATGCTTTCCAATAAGAATAATCTCTGATGTTAAGAAAGCTTATCCAAATCTTACAGTGGACTTACATCTAATGGTAGATGATCCAATCAGCTACATATCTCGTTGTAGAGATGCTGGTGCTGATTACTTCAGCTTCCATATTGATAGTACTAATTTTGTTATGCGTACTATAGATACTATTAAGAAGGCTGGTATGAAACCTGGAGTAGTAATTAATCCATCACAGCGAATTGATGTTATGAAGCCGTATATTGACCTTCCTGAAATGGTTACTTTAATGGCTGTTGAACCTGGATTTGCTGGACAAAAGTTCATGCCTCGAACTGTTGGAAGAACTTTAGAATTAGCAAAACTAAGAAAAGAAAGTGGAAATGATTTCTTGATTAACATTGATGGTGCTATAAACTACGAGAATTTAGTTCCTTGTATAAAAAATGGCGCAAATGTGATAGTTACAGGAATCTTTACAATATTCCAACAGCCTGAAGGTATAGTAGGAGCATGCAAACACTTTGAGAGTGAGGTTGAGAGAGCGTACAAAGAAGGATTCTCAGAAGGAGCATATTAGTGTCAAAGAATATTCTTGTTGTAAGTGCTCATGCTGCCGATTGGGTTACTAGATGTGGAGGTACTCTTCTTAAGTATATTAAGATGGGGTATAAGTTACATGTAATAATTCTTACATTTGGTATACATGGAGAAGCTAGACAATATTGGCGTGAACATCCTGATGGAAGCTTAGAGGATGCAGCTATTCAAAGAAGAAAGGAATTAGATGCTGTTGCTAAGTTCCTAGATGCTGAGATTGAATGCTTAGAGTATGAGGATTATATCCTTACAATGGATGAACCAAGGATTCGATATCTAATAAAAAGAATATTAGAAATTAGACCTGAAATAGTATTTACTCATTGGAAGGAGGATACCTTTAATAGTGATCATGCTACCACCTCAAATGCTGTTATAAGAGCAATTTCAGCAGCATGTAGACTTGGAGCTCTTCCTTCAGTTTCTCCAATAGAGATGCCTGATATTTTTTTATTTGAGAGTTCTCTTCCTGTTTCTTTGTATAATCATTTTGAGATTAATACATATATAGATATCTCTGATGTATATGAAGAAAAGATAAATGCTGTAAGATGTTTTTCTGCTCAACCAGAACTTCCTGGCCTTTATGATCCATTGGCTACACAAAGAGCAAAGGAAGCTAATGACTGGGTAAGAAGTGAAAGAAAGATAGAAAAGGCGGAAGCTTTCAACAGATTTATCCCATATGTTGGAAAAACTCTTCCGCTTTCTGATCATAGTTGATATTTTTGGGGGTTAACTAAAATGGATTACATTCAGAGAAGTTATGAATTATTAAGAAATTGGAAAAAGGACAGCTACATCGTAGGTGTAGGCTGCTTAGATAAGGTAGGCGAAGTAGCAGCTCGCTATGGAAAGAATGCATTAGTAGTATCAAAT
>JAQYFM010000233.1 GCA_028723145.1 Spirochaetales bacterium
CTTCTTACTCGACCATGCTAAAGAAAGCATGATGTATAAAAATCGTGTAATTGGTCTTCCTTTTAATGCATCAACAATCCTTTATTACTACAATAAAACTCTCTTTGATAAAGCAGGAGTTAAGGAAATTAAAACTCTTGACGACTTGATTAATGTAGCAGATAAACTTTGTCAAAAGGATGAAAATGGCAAGATTGTTACATATGCAATTTCATCTGTTCCTACCACATATGAAATGTGTGCATTTATCGGTAGCCAAAAGGGTGGAAGCTATTTAACCGATATGGATAACGGTCACCTTGGATTTGCTACTAAAACTGTATTTAAAGAAGAAGGTACATTAAAAGCTTTCTTAGAAAAATGGGCAGAGCTTTATAAAACTGGTGGACTTAAAAACTCTACTAGTGGAGTAACAACAGAGTTTGTTTCTGGTCAAACTGCTTCAATGTTTGCTTCAACTAGTAACCTTACAACTGTAATAAATGCTATCGATGGAAGATTTGAATTAGGTGTTAGTTATCTACCTATGGTTAACGAAGAAGCAACAGGTGGTGTTAACCTTGGTGGTGGTGCCCTCTTTACATTTGATCAAGATGAAAACACATCTAAAGCTGTATATGAATTTATGAAGTACTTAACAAGTGCTGAAAGTCAGCTTACTTGGCACATCAAAACAGGTTATCTTCCAGTAAACAAAGATACATATAACCTTGACGAATTTAAAACACACTGCAAGCAAAATCCAGAGTTCAAGGTAGCTAGCGACCAACTACTTGCTTCAAATCCTAAGGTTGTAGGTCTTTGGATCCCTAATGGATATGAAGTATATTATGCATTCCAATCAAATATTAAAGCTATGCTTGAAGAAAACATCTCTATCGAAGAGACTGTTGATAAAATGACAAATGAAATTGATAGAGGTCTTGATGCTTTCAATAGACAAAATCTCAACTAGTACTAATTTACTTTGTTTCAAAAGAGGCGGTAGAAAGGAGATGGTTTCATCCATCCCCCTTATCGCATCATATGGTTATAAAAACATCGATATTAACTTTTGTGAAATGTTAAATCCAACCCACAGAGTTGATAATGCTTACATTGGACAATTAAAATCCTTAAAAAAAAGCTTAGGACTAAACTATAACCAAAGCCATGTTCCTTACATCCCTGATTATCTAAATGCTGATCAAAATGAAAGAAATAGGATTGATGATTTAATTAAGAGAGCTTTTGAATACTCTGAGAAACTAAATATTGATACTGTAGTAATTCACCCAATAAAAGGTTCTATTGAAGATAATATTAATTACTTTGAAAGAGTTCTTAAGGATTTTCCAAGTAGCTGTAGGCTCGCAATAGAAAATATGGAAAGATATGATGAAATAGGAAGAGCTACAGAGTTAATCCAAATTATTGATAGTTTAAATAATTCTAATGTAGGTATTTGTCTTGATACAGGACATGCTCATATGTATGGACTTGATATTCCAAGTGAGATAAAGGCAATGGGTAAATATCTAATTGGTACTCACATTGCTGACAACCATCAAAAGTATGATGAACATTTTATGCCTTTCTTTGGCTCAATTAACTGGGAAGAGGTAATCAAGGCATTAAACGAAATTGATTATAACGGTTATTTAACATATGAAATAATGTTCTTCTTTAAATATCTTCCAGAGGATATTCAAGAGGATGTTGGAAGACTTAGCTATAAAATACTTACCAAGCTTATTTCTTTTTCGCAAACGAACAATTCTTTTTAAATGAACAATTTTCGCATAGTGCACCAGGACACTCCTGAAATGAGTCTGATGCACTTTCTAGTTGCTTAATGTGCCACTTAAGTTCACCAATGTGGTCATTTAAAGCTTTTACCTTTTGCTCTGCATCTTCAAGCTTTTCTCTATATTGAGAGAGTAATATTTCTCTTCTTAACTCTCCACTTTTATCTTCACCAGAGAGCATAATAATCTTTTTTATTTCCTCAAGCGAAAATGATAGATTTTTTAGCTCCATAATTCTTTTTATATAAACAAGGTCAGCATCACTATAGATTCTCTGTCCACCAGAGGTTCTTTCAGAGCTCTTTAATAGCCCCATTTCATCGTAATATCGAATTGTTCTAATAGTTAATCCAGCAGCCTCTGCAAGCTGTCCAACCTTATATTTTTTCTCACTCATTAGACCAAATATATCAAACTTTGTTTTTTTTAACAGCTTTTTTTCTATTATTAATATGAAGTACGAAAAAAACTATATCTCGCAGCTTTCAATAAGAGAGTTGCCACCACAGGACAGACCTCGGGAAAAGCTCGAAACTAAGGGTGCTTCTGCACTATCTGATTTAGAGCTTCTCATGATTTTACTTTCGAGTGGAAATGCAAAAAGGAGGGTAAATGATATCGCACTCGACCTACTTACTTTACTAGATACCAATGTAGATGCATCTACTGATGAAATTGCAACAATAAATGGTATCGGTACGGCAAAGGCTTCTGTTATCTCAGCTGCACTTGAAATCGGAAGAAGAAGAGCAGTAAGAAATGGAAATACAATTACTACGCCAAATGATATTTTCATGGAAATTAAGCACTTTGCATCAAGAGAACAGGAGCAATTTATAGTAATTGTATTAAATGGAGCCCATGAAATTCTTAATATTTTTACAGCAACTATAGGGCTTGTGAATAGATCTTTAATTCACCCTAGAGAAGTGTTCTCAGACCCAATTTCACGTAGAGCAACAGCTGTTGTGTTAGCACATAACCACCCTAGTGGAATACTTTCACCAAGTAAGGAGGATATTGCGACCACAACAAGACTAGCAGAGTCAGGGGAGCTTCTAGGAATAAGAGTTATTGACCATTTGATCTTCTCAAATAAGTCATACTTTTCCTTTAAGGAGCATGGGTTACTTTAGTTTTACTCCTAGAAGTCTTACCACATCTAGAGCTTGAGATACATCAAGCTCTACTCCCTTTAACTCTTTGAAATCTGATGAAATGAATATTGAGGAAAGCTCACTATTAATTAGTGTTACATCCTTTAGCATAGTGCCATTTAAAAAGGCTCTACTTAGGATAGAAGCTATTATCTGTAGGTTTTTATGTTCAATATCGGAAAGTGTTGTTTCAGATAAATCAGAGTTATTAATTTTTGTATCTAAGATAAGTGAATTTGATAAATCACTATAGGTGAATTTAATGCTATCAAATTCACACTTTTTAATCTTAGACTTTGAAAGTGTAACTCCAAGTAGTTTTGAGTTAGTGAACTACCGCCACCCTAAAGGGTTGCAGCTTCTGGTTTAACCCTGGTTTGCTTCCAGTTCTCATATGAAACTTCAAAGCCTGATCCAGGTTCCGCCAGAGTACCCATGCGTTCCGAATGGGTGCTGACTCTCATCTCAT
>JAQYFM010000234.1 GCA_028723145.1 Spirochaetales bacterium
GATATGGATATTGGATATAGAATTCCATTAATTATGCGACCAGGGTTTTATTGGCAATCATTTATCGTTATTCCACTACTTGCTGTAATTCTTTCTGCACTATCAGCCTTTTTCCCTGTTTATAAATCAGGAAAAGAGCAAATTGCTGATTTATTTAGGAGGGCATAATGCTAAAACTTGCACTTAGAAACTGCTTAAGAAATAAAAAAAGAACAGCAGTAACAGGACTTTCAGTAATGCTTGCTGTTTTAATTGTGCTATTAATGATATCCTTTATGTACACTTGCTTTGATCAATTAGCAGAAAATGAAAGGAAATATTCAACAGGTGATATAAGAATTAGAAATATCAAATTTAATGAATTTGAAAATCTAATGCCTCTGCAATTTTACATTGAAGACTATACATCACTAAAAGATGAACTACTTAATATGGATGATGTAAAAAGTGTTGAATCAGTATTTTCTCTTTCATCTTCTTTATATAAAGATGGAAAGCTTGAAAGTATTAGTGTTTATGGTGCACCTATCGATTCAGTATACATAGGTAAGGATACAATTTTATACGATGGAAGATTTGTCGAAAATAATGAAAAAGAGGTAATGGTAACACCAATTTTCCTTTCAAGACATAATTTAGCTATTGGAGACAATATTACCTGTGTCTTTAAAACAGCATCGGGTGGAAGTAATGCTGCAACATTTACAATTGTCGGTGTTGTTGGTTACCTTAATGCAGAGATGAATGGTAATGTAGTAATAACCTCCTCTGATACTCTCTCTAAGCTAATCAGGATGCAAGACGGAGCACTAGAGCTTCACGTGTGGTTAAAATCTGGTTGTGATAACATTGCAAAAGCAAAAGAGTTAAATAAAGCTTTTGAAGGTAGAGGATTAATTTGCCAATCTTGGGAAGAAATATCTTGGATATATCCTGTAATGCCACTTTATGATGTAATGATTGTAATAATCATTGGACTATTTTTCTTCATTGCATCAACACTAGTATTTAATACAATGATGATGTCAACACTTGAAAGGAAAAAGGAGCTTGCAACAATGATAGCTCAAGGATTTTCAAGGACATACATCATGGTCTTACTTGTAGTAGAAGGCTTAGTGATTTCATTTATCTCAGCTTTTATTGCTGCGATTATCGGATATTGTTTAATAACAGTATTTGGCATTATTGGTATCGATCTAACGGCATTTGGAATAGAAGCCGTTGAAGGATGGGGTTTTCCAAACATACTATATTTACGCCTAAGTGCTTGGTTATATCCAGTAATTATTATTGCTGAGATGGCTGTAACAGCACTTAGCACAATACTTGCAACTCTACGAGTTAGAAAACTAGAGGTTGCTCAATCATTAAGGGAGGAAGCATGAAAAAATTATCAACTCTTTTTATTTTAATCTTACTTTTACTTTCATCACTATCAGCTGAGAGTGCAAAAGACATCCTAGATAAAATGGAAGATGCGATGGAATTTGAAACTCTTTCATTTTCTGCAACAATAAAAAATACAGATAGGATGGGTACAACTACTCAATCCTTTGATGCTGTACAAAATGATGATGGAGATACCCTTCTAACTGTTACATCAGGTATGGATAAGGGACAAAAGGTATTAAGACTTGATGATGAAATTTATATCTACTACCCTGATGCAGATGAAATTATCAGGCTCTCTGATTCAGGTCTTTCAAGCTCATTCTTAGGTTCGGATTTCTCATATGAGGACCTAAGTGGTGATGATGATTATGAAGATAGATATAACTATGAGTTAGTGGGCGAAGAGACATTTAATAATACCTCTTGCTATAGAATTAAGTTTTCTGCAAAGAAGCTCTCTGAAACATATCAGAAAATGGAAATGTTAATCGATAAAGTTAGATATGTTCCAATTGTAGAAGAGCTTTATTCAAAAAGTGGAAGACTGTTAAAAACAATATATTACGATGGATATTCAGAACGACCATATTTCCCAACAAGTGTTAAAACTGAGAATTCAGTTAAAAAAAGTAACAAAAGTGAAATGAATGTTAAAAACATCGTATTTAATAAAAAGATTGACTCCTCTATCTTCGATAAGGAGGATTTTGCATGGTAAAAAGAATTACTATCATTGCTTTAGTACTACTATTACCAACTCTATTATTTGCATCTACAGGTGGACAGATATCACTTCTTGGAGGCTTTACTACTGCTAATCAAAAGTCTTTTTGGAATATGAGTGTAAATCCATACATCACATATTCTGAAAATGCAATGAAAGCTGAAATTAGAGGTGATATCACATGTACAACGAATAGTGATAGTACCATTCTCTCACTTTCACTAAAGAGAGCTGATTTTAGATTTCGCATTCCAGGATATGGTGGAAAGAAAATGACAATTACTGCAGGCCTTTCACCTATATCATGGGGCCTTGGCACTTACTACAGAATTGGTGATGTGTTATTAGAAGACTTT
>JAQYFM010000235.1 GCA_028723145.1 Spirochaetales bacterium
ATATAAATAATCCCCTTATCAGAGGAGTGGATAATCATAGAATCATCCGTCTCTAAAAAGGGGATAATTAGATGGCTTTCATTGTGATAATCAACATGAAAGGATGAAAGCCTATGAAACATTAGTTACTTCCTTGATAAAGATAGTTAAAGTAATCCATATCTGTTGAGAAAATCTTATCAAGACTTGTTAGAGAAGTCTTATACGACTCTAAGGTTCTATAGAAATTAAAGAATTCTGGATCAGATTCGTAAGCATTAGAATAAATTCTTGATGCCTGGGCATCTGCATCACCCTTAATCTTTTCAGCCTTAGCATATGCTTCTGAAAGAATTGCTTTCTTATCGTTTTCAGTCTTACCTTGCCACTGTGCAAGCTGACCACGACCATAAGAACGATAAGCTTCAGCAATTTGGTTTCTTTCCTTAATCATTCTTGTATAAACAGATTCTGTTAAATCATCTGAGTAACGAATTTGTCTAATAATGATATCTTGAAGAGTAATACCATATGCTTTAGTAAATTCAGATGCTTGTGCAAGAATTTTATTAGAAAGACCTTCACGACCAATTTTGATTTCTTCCTGACTTGTTGTAGTTGCAGTAAGATTTCTCAGTGTCTCAGCATCCTCTGTATTTTCTAAAGAAACATCCTCTTTTACAGTAATTTTATTAATTTGGTTGCTACTCCTAACAGCTTCATTAAGGTAGTTTTCAGAAATAACAGTTCTAATAGTTGAGTCAATTACATCATTTAATCTACCAAGACCTGATTCAATAGTACCAACTGTTTCATAGAAGAGAGCAACATCACTAATATACCATCTTGCTGTAGCATCAACCCAAATAAATTGATTTTCTTTAGTTGGGATTCTTTGTGCATCCCCATCCCAGCTTAAAAGCTTTTTAGTATATTTAGTAACATTATCAACAACTGGCATCTTAAATTTAAGACCTGAAGTTGTTTGAGTATCAACAACTTTACCAAAACGAGTAACAATTGCCTGTTCTCCTTCCTCAAGAATGTAGAAAGGACCTAACATTAAAAAGATGACGAGTAATACAGCTAGTACAACTAAAGTAGTTACTAATTTCTTCATTTTGCACCTCCTAATGTTTTAATTGGTAGAAACTGTGAAAGATTTTTATCAACAAGAGTAATATTCTTATCCTTTAATATTTCATCCATAGTTTCTAAGTAGAGACGCTTAGAAGTAATATCCTTACTTTCTTCATATGCTTCAGCTAAAGCTGTAAATCTTGCTGCATCACCAGTTGCCGTATTTACTCTTTCAGCAGCATAACCTTGAGCTTGTAAAATTAACTTACTAGCTTCACCCTGAGCTGCAGGGATTTCTTGGTTATAGAACTCTTTACCTTCGTTAATATATCTATTCATATCTTGAATAGCTTTGTTAACATCTTCAAATGCATCCTGTACATCACCCTCTGGCGGAACAATGTTTTGTAGCTTTACAGTAACAATTTGAATACCAAAGTTGTAGCGATCAAAGATTTCTTGCATATTCTGCTGAGCTTCAATTTCTATCTGAGTTCTTAAGTTAGTCATTACAGATAAAATAGGTAAGTCACCAACAAGTGCATTCATTACTGATTGAGAAATATCTCTAATAGTTGTTTCTCTATTTTCAACATTAAATAACCAGCTCTTTGGATCATTGATTTTGTATTGAACAATCCACTCTACATCAACAATGTTTAAGTCTCCAGTTAACATTGTTGATTCACTCTTGTAGCTAGAAGCCCCTTTTAAACCAGTTCCAGTTCTATCATTCGCACGATAACCAAAGGTTAAAGTTTGAACAACCTGAGTTGGTACGATATGAACAGTATCAATTCCAAAAGGAATTTTTGTTTGAAGACCAGGACCTACTGTCCTATTATATTTACCAAGTCTAAGGACAACAGCTTGCTCAGTTTGATCAACAACAAAGAATGAAGATGCTGCGGCACCAACTAGCAGAGCGATAATTAGTGCAACAATAATAATTTTAGGTGAGAGAGAAAAACCACGTTTTGCAGGTCTCACGACTTTTTCTTCTTCGTCCACACTTAATCTCCCATTTTTTTAACAAAATATAAGATTAAAGTAGACTAATTAAGAGGTAACGGCAAGTGTAATATAGTTTTTATTTTCAATTACCTTGCAAAAAAGAGGGTAAATCTTTATCCTGTTATAAGTTTTAAATAAAGTAGGTGGATTTAATGAAAAAGAGATTAATCACTTCAGCACTTCCATATGTAAATAATATACCTCATCTTGGTAACCTAACTCAGGTTTTATCTGCAGATGTATTTGCTCGTTTCTGTCGTTTAAGAGGTTATGAAACACTTTATATTTGTGGTACTGATGAATATGGTACAGCAAGTGAAACAAGAGCTTTAAAAGAAGGGGTAACCCCTAGAGAGCTTTGTGACCACTATCATGCAATTCATAGAGATATTTATAAATGGTTTAATATTTCCTTTGATTACTTTGGAAGAACTAGTACTCAAAAGCAAACTGAAATCGTTCAAGCAATCTTTAATGAGGTTGATAAGCATGGCTATATTACTGAGCGTGAAATTGAACAGTTATACTGTCCAAAGTGTGGACGCTTCTTAGCCGATAGATTTGTTGAAGGTACCTGTCCTCACTGTGGTTCTGAAGGAGCTCGTGGTGACCAGTGTGATGCATGTCAGACACTTTTAGAGCCAACAGAGTTAATTAATCCACATTGTTCTGTATGTGGTACAACTCCTGAGGTAAGAAAGACAAAACACCTATATATCGACCTTCCAAAAGCACTTCCTTTACTTAAGGAGTGGATGGAAAAGGCTTCTGTTGAAGGATTTTGGGCTAAGAATGCTATTCAACTTACTAACTCATGGATTCGCGATGGCTTAAAGGAAAGATGTATTACTCGTGACCTTAAGTGGGGTATCCCAGTACCAAAAGAAGGCTATGAAAATAAAGTATTCTACGTATGGTTTGATGCTCCTATT
>JAQYFM010000236.1 GCA_028723145.1 Spirochaetales bacterium
TTCATGAAAGAGCTCAAGTAGAGCTTTTTCATTAGGGCTTGGTACATTATAGCTATCTTTATATCTTTTAATATATTGTTCTTTTAATGCAGGAAAGTGTTTATCAAGTTTTTTATAATAGTATTCTCTATTACCTTCCCTTAGAGTTAATCCCATACCAAAACAAATAATTCCTTTAACGTTAGCTTCATGACACATTTCAATGACTCTTAAAATATTGCTTTTAGTATCATTAATAAATGGAAGAATAGGAGATAGCCAAACTACTGTAGAAATGCCTTCAAGGTTTAATTTTTTTAATGCTTCAACTCTTAGTGAGGTAGGACATACATTTGGTTCGATTATCTTACATAGATTATCATCTGCAGTTGTTAGTGTCATTTGAACAACTGCCTTAGCCTTACTATTAATTCTTTTTAAGATATCAATATCTCTTAACACTAGATTTGATTTTGTTATTAGTGTTACACCAAAACCATATTTTTCTATTACCATTAATGCTTTTCGAGTATACTCTAATTCTTTTTCAAGACTCATATAGGGGTCACTCATAGAGCCTGTTGCGATCATGCACTTTCTTCTCTTCTTTTTTAAAGCTTCCTCAAGGAGTGAAATAGCATTTTCCTTTACACAGATATCAGTAAATTCATGGTCCATTTGGTAGCATTTACTTCTTGAGTCGCAATAAATACAACCATGGGTACACCCTCTATATAGATTCATACCATTTCTTGAAGATAATATTGCTTTAGCTTTAACAAAGTGCATAGCTAGATAATACATTATAAAATGTGCCAGCTGTATGTCATCTTTTATTTTTTTTATTATGGTAATATCATTATCAAATGAAGCTTTATATTTCTGATCTACACTTTTTCCATGAATCACTACTACATAATCTTGATAACAGACCATTTTCATCTGTTGAGGACATGAATGAATTTATGGTTGCAAAGTGGAATGAGAAAGTAAAAAGCCGAGATGAAGTATTTGTTCTAGGTGACTTCTCATTTGGTAATGTAGAAGAAACAACAAAGATATTGAATCGTCTAAAGGGAAAGATAACGCTTATAGTCGGTAATCATGATAGCTTTGCAAAGAAGAGTGCTTTTACTTCAACTAGAATTAGAGAGATTAAAAGCTACATGGAGATTAATGATAACAATAGAAGAGTAATTCTATCTCACTACCCTATGATGTTTTATAATGGACAATTTAAAAGCAATACTTATATGCTCTATGGTCACGTTCATGACTCTTTTGATGAAGTGTTAATAAACGACTTTATTAAACTTGCTTCATCAAAAAAGAGACCAGCTAAAGGTTTTGATAGTGAAACAATTACTCCTTTTAATATGATTAACTGCTTTTGTATGTTCTCTAACTATACGCCTCTTTCACTTGATGAATGGCTTGTAGTCGATAGAAATAGAAGAACTAATTATTAAAGACTATTCATTTTCAAGCTTTTTTAATAATCCATTAACACCCATAAGAATATCTTCATAACAGGTATCAAAATCATCTGTATACCAAGGATCTTGAACATCTCTATCAAGACCAGCAAATGATAAAAGTGAATAAATCTTTCCTTCTTTATCATCAAAGAATGCTTTCATGTTTCTAATGTTATATTTATCCATTCCGATTAAAAAATCATACTCTGTATAATCAGATTTTCTAATTCTTCTTGCACTCTTACCTTTAGTACTTATTCCCTTTTGAGAGAGTAGTTGCCTAACAGGAGGGTATACTGGATTACCTATTTCTTCACTACTAGTTGCTGCTGAATCAGCATGGTATTTTTTTTCTAATCCTAACTTCTTTACTAAATCATTAAATACAAATTCTGCCATTGGTGAACGACAAATATTGCCGTGGCACACGAAAAGTATCTTAATCACTGTTTTTTCCTCCTGGAATGCCGCAAAAGGCAGTAAATTGCCACAAAAGGTTTTCTCGATTTATACCCAACTATTCAACGATATATTTCGAAAAAGCCTTATATTAAAAAAGTTTTGTTTAATTAGCTGTGTTCGCTCTTAACATCAACACAACAGTTTCAACATTAATTAAAAAAAATCTACAATACTGCTCCCATTAAATTAATATTCAACAAATGCAGAACAATGAGGTGGTATTATATTGCTATCACCATAAGGACCATATATCTTACCTTCATCAGTTATTGTGTATGGATAGGATCTATGGTTTACTATGATTTTTCCATTTTCAAATGGTACAATTTCAATATCACGCTCTAACTTAACATCTCGGCCCAATGCCATTTCAAAATACGGGCTTAAAGGACACTCTTTTAGAAGTGAAAGTGGATAAAGCTCATTATTTTTCTCTTTAAGAGGTACATGAGGAATAGCTTTTGATGCATAAGATAATCCATAGTCAAAACCAAGAGAAATTATTATTCCATCACCATATTTTCTCTTTACTACAGCATTCTTTCCATTAAGTGTGTATGAAGCAATTGCTTCTCCATCCTTAAAGGAACGATACATCGTTGTTGTTATTAATGCTTTTTCATTAAAGAGGACAGGAGAAGGTTCTACTTCCTCTGCTTTAATATCAAATACACATTCAGCAAGCTTACTTCCAGGAGAGTGAATTACTACTCCACCTTTTTTTACATATTCTCTAAGACCTTCTTCACCAGCTATATCACGTTCAAATGTGTACATACTATCTTCAGGTAAGATGAGAATTGGATAATCATCAGGGTACTTTAAGAAGCTTTTTAAATCAATAACATCTGTAGTTATAGTGTAATCAGAAAGAAGACGGTACCATCCTAGAGAATCAAGACGACGATCTTCCCCCTTCATTGAGTAATCCTCACAAAGTGCCATTTGAGATGGGAAAAGTAAAGCTACTTCACTCTTTAATCTTTTTCCTGTTAATGGAAGCACTTTATCGAGCCACTGATTTGCCACCTTTAAATCACATTTAAAGTAATCATCCATACGGTGCATAAGGCCTCCATCATCAAGCCCGCAAATACCATATGCATAATATCCACCTGCACCAGATGCTGCAATTGTTCCAATTATCTCTGATGGTGTTAGAGTTCTATAGATATCGTTATAGAGGTATCTACCAAAATATATACCTCCTAAAAAGTCACGATTTCTATTCATTACTCTCATCATGCTGTGATGATATGAAGTAACATATGCTTCACTATCGGTAGATGGAGTTACAGGAACTGAAATAAAGTGTGTAATATCTACATAATCTGAAAGATAGTATAAATCGATTCCCCTATTTGCTGTATCCCAAAGATCTGAGAGCATAGCACCTGCTATCTTTATTCCATCAAGAGTTAAGAAATATCCCCATTGAGTTAAGTCAGGAACTAATAATAGTTTAGGATCGACCTTATGAAGGCGCTCTTTCATATCTTTAAAGTAGAGAACAAGTTCAGTTCGCTGCCATCTTCTATTATCATAGCGCATGTGCTTCTCACACTCAGTGTGAGGAACACCTTCAAACCATAGTTCATGAATATCTAGTTCATCAAATGAAATGTAATTTGTTTCATAGGCACTATTTAATTCATCAATCGTTTTATAAATTATTTTAAGATAAGAAACATAACGATCATTTCCATCTTTATCAAAGGATGGGGCAACAATTGGGTCCCACATTGAGACCATTACCTTACCATTTAGATTTTCACCCTCAACTACTGTTACGCCATCTCCATATAGTTTCATAAGGCCTCTTACATGCTCTGTCATTGAGTCCTTTGCCTTAGTAGACCAGTAGCGATACCACTTTCCATCAGAGCCATCTCTAGCTGTAATACTTTCCCCATAAATTGGAGGTGAAAACCTAATGTTAGGATAAAGATTATCCCCATTTAAGTATAAAGATAAAAACTCATAGCTTAGTCCTAGTTCCTTGCAAGTTTTCTCCATGTATTCCTGCATTCTAACGTAATCACTTGCAGGCTTTCCTTTAAAGCGCTGAGAAAAATCCTCCCAAGCTTTACTATCTAGTAAAACAGAGGTAAATCCCATTTCTTTAAGTGATGAAAGAGTATTATATACGAAAGTTTCATCGTCAAAAGCTGGACGATAGAAGTTTCCAAACCAGATACTTTTAAAGCATCCATTTTTTGTTTTTATCATTTTCCCCTTACCCTTTTTATATAAGCACTAGGCTTTTCGTTATATACCCTTTGAAATACATCTGAAAATGTTCTTACATCAGGGTATCCAACTGCTTGAGCAACTTCAGTAACACTCATATCTGTACTAATCATCAATGAGACAGCATGCTTAAGACGCACATTTCTTAGGTAATCCTTAAAGTTTTCACCAGTATTCTTCTTAAAGTATGCAGAAAAATAATATGTATTCATTCCAACAAGATTTGCAATTTGCTTAAGACCAATTTGTTCCATATAGTGTTCTTCTATATACTCAAGTGCGACAAGATATTCCTTTGTCTTCTTTTGGCCTGCTAATTCGAGTAGTTGATGATGAATTGAAAATATTTCCTTTTTAAATAGCTCAGTGAGCTCAAGATAGCTCTTCACCTCTCTACCTTTTTCCATTAGAGCACTTAAATCAGGTTCTTCTATTATTAACTTTGAATCAGCAAGCTTATCTAATATTAGTCTTAAACAGTTACAAAAGCAGAAGACAACTTCATCTCTTCTACTTTCCCGTAAGCTTGCTACCTCTGTAATAAATGAAGACCAACAATCATTAATTCGTTCTTCATCAAGTGACAAAATTGCAGCAGATAGCATTTCTCGCCACTTCATAACTTCAACAGAAGAGGTAGCAACTTCCTTTTCAGGTATAAGATATTCAAAGAGAGAGAAGAATGAGGCATAGTAGGAACAGGAGTAAGCCTCACGACACTTAATTATCATATTCTCCATATCAAGTATGGAAGTAAACTCCTCACTTATTACAGAGCAGATTCTAACTGAATTCTTTCTATAAATCTCCTCTCCACACTCCTTCATATAAACAAGTGTTGATAATCTAGACATACCTGAAAAAAGGATAAAATCATCATCTGCGTTACGAAATACAAAACCTCGTCTAGATAGTTCAATCTTTGACCTTAGGCGCTCAAGAAAAGAAAAGGTTTTAAGCCTATCAAGGGAAGTTGATTCACTATCAGGTGCACCTGAACGAACCAATACATAAGGAGCTTTATGGTCACGAAAGAATGGAGCATATACAGGTACTCTACTCTCAGTATTTTCACTGCTAATACTTTCTGAAAAGCACTTTGCACGCGAAAGTGATTTCAAAAGTTCAGTTCTTACAACTGGCTTTACTAAGTAGTCTAATGCACCATGTAAAAGCGCAGAACGTACATAATCAAATTCTTGGAAGCCACTGATGAAAATAACCTCAGTTTTAAGATTATCAGCTTCAATGCGTTCTAGTAATTCAAGCCCACTAAAACCTGGCATTGAGATATCTAAAAGTGCAATATCTGGTTCTAAAGTTAAAATTCCCTCTAACGCACTCCTACCATCAAGATAAGATCCAACTATCTCAATTCCAAGACCTTTCCAATCCATTAAATGCTCAAGTCCTGCAAGGATGAATGGTTCATCATCTGCCATAATTAGTCTTATCATTTTAACTCATCTCCCTCATACTCTTTATCAGGAACTGTAATTGTAACTACTGTTCCAACATCAACTAGACTTTCAATATCAAGCCCAAAGCCCTCACCATAAATTAAGCGAAGTCTATCATAAACATTCTTAAGCCCAATACTCTTCCAGTTATATTCATCTCTGACCCCAGGCTCATCGCTTTTTAGTCTTATCCATAGTGCTTCAAGTTCCGAAGCATTCATACCAACACCATTATTCATAATTCTTATTAGGGCTTTAGTGCTTTTTCTTTCTACCTCAATAACAATACGGCCATATCCACCATTTGGTTTAATACCATGTATGTATGCATTTTCTACAATAGGTTGCAAAATAAGTTTTGGAACCTCTAACTTTGTTTCTGAAGCTGGAATTGATAAATCAATGTGACCACTAATTCTAGAATTAAGGAGGAAAATATACTTTTCAACTATATCAATTTCCTTAGATAGTGGAACAAAATCATTAACAGGTCCAATAAGATAGTGAATCTGCTCAGATAAAGATTCTATCATTAACGCAACCTTTTCATCGTTATTGCTAATTGCTGTCATTCTAATTACTTCTAATGTGTTATATAAGAAGTGAGGATAAATCTGGCTCTTTAATGCAGTACACTCTGCTTCCTTTTGACTAAGCTGAGAACGATATACCTTATCGACATATTCATTAAGAGAGAGAATCATCTCATTAAAGCGTTTTGAAAGCACCCCTATTTCATCTTCACTGTCTACAGGAAGGCAGATATCGAAATCACCTTTTTCAAGTCTCTTCATCTCCTTCATCATGCCATTAAGAGGCTTTGAGAGACGATTTGAAAGAACTACCATTCCTCCTACGAATAGGACTGCAGAAATAGCAAGTAGAACCCATGAGAAGGAGTAAAGGATACTTACAGATGAGAAAAGTGCGGAGTGAGTTACTATAATGTATGTACCCATATCATACCTATCATCGGTATCATAGAACATCATATCGCCTTTCTTTATAAGGGATGCAGGATCAAAAATCTTTCCCTCAAGACTTGGATCACTACTTATCCAGCACTTCTCATTAACCATAAAAACTATTGTTTCACCATTTGTAGGGGTGTATGATTCAGCGATTCGCCTTAAAGCCTCTATATCTACATCGATATAAAGTGTTCCTATATATTCGGGATTAACAATACTCCCGGTAGTATCAAAATAGTTTCTAGCAACAGTAAAGGTAGTTGCTATATTACCTGGGAAATAGTGGGTATCATGAGGAGGATATAACATTAAATTTTTAGAAGAAGAATCATATACATCTGTCATTATAATATCGTTAAATGATTGTTTATCTGATATATAGGTGTTAATACGGTCCACATGATAGTCACCATCTTCTGATATAAAATGAGTACCTTTAACCGAGCTATCAAAGTTAAGGATGTTATTTAAAAAGGCTTCGACATCTGATGTGTTTCCTCTATTAAGTACATCTTTAAATGCAGTTGAATAGAAGTTTTTTATACTAAAGACATTATCAGATGGTGTTGTATAGTAATATGTAAGCTTTGTAAGTGAATCATAGTTTTTAAAAGAATTCTCAAAACGATCTTCTAATGCAGAAACCATCTGAAGGTAATTACCACTCATAACGCGGGTAAATTGATTTTCCATCGCGGAGAAAAGTCCGATAACAACTAAAATCATCGGCAATAAGCCAAGGAGGATTGCAATGATTGTGAACCTCACAAATATTTTCTTTCTTACTTTGACCATCTCTTTCCTCCTTTTTATTAAGTTTAAACGAATTCGATTAATCCACGTGAAAAAAGTTCCAACTTAGAAAATAAATCCTCAAAAATTAAGTTTGGATAAAGCTTTGTATATACCCTTGTTATTAATTCTCCATCCAGCGTTTTATATCTCATGTCTTGTTCAATTGTCATTCTAGGAACATTCTCATAACAATATTGATGAGGATAAATTAGAACTCCAGGGGCAGGACTATCACCAAGGGTCCAAGCATCTCCACTTCTATATGCACCAGAAGGAAGCATATTCCAATCTATAATTCTGTTTAAAATAAGATCATGAACTGCACTTTTCCCTTTTAGCTTTGCATATAGATTAGAAATTGTAATTCCCATTGTTGAGTATACAGGACGAGGTATTTGCCATATATTTTGCAAAGAAGAAAACACTTCTCGTGCACTATTTACATCACGACTTAAGTTATACTCCCAGCCACCCTTTGGGTAGCCTTCACCTCCAATCCATATCAAAGTGAATTTATCCCATATTGTAGGGTTAAGGGATAATGCAATTTTCACATCGGTAAGTGCATCTAAAGCTAAGACATAGAGCTTTCTTTTATCATCTTTAAGAGCTTCTTCAACTATTAATTCAGCTCCCTTTGATGATGTACTGTTTATTCCAACTGCACCAGGAATTAAGATTTTGTTTGTATATTTAAGAGCAGATAGTATTCTCTTTCCTTCCAAAAAGCTTTTTTCCATAGAGCCTTCCTCTCCAAAATGAACGGCAACAATGCCCCTTACATCAAAAATAGGAGTAAGAAGACTCTGAATTACTGCAGCATGGTCATCAGCCTCATTGGCAATGTCACTGAGGATGATGACTCTAACTTCTTTTTCTATTTGGGTTGGATATGGAAGCAAAGCTTTCATTATCAACCCTTTGTTGCACCAGCAGTAACACCCTTTACGAAGTACTTTTGGAATGCAACGAAGATGATGATTGCAGGAATCATTGAAATTAATGTTCCAGCAAATACAATATCCCATCTAGCAGTAAACTGACCTACGAAGCCCGCGATTTCAACTGTAATAGTCTTAGCCTTTCCACTAGGAAGGACAAGGTAAGGCATTAGGTAATCGTTCCAAATATTGAGTCCGTTTAGAATAATCATAGATGCATTACATGGTCCAAGAAGAGGGAATGTGATGCGCCAGAAGATTTGGAATCTGTTATAACCATCAAGCATTGCTGCTTCTTCTAGCTCTAGAGGAACGCCCTTCAAGAATGAACAATAAAGAAGGGAACCAAAAGCAATTGAACCTGAAATATAAATCATGATAGGTCCAATGAAGTTTCCAAACATTCCGAACATCTTTAGTTCCTTGAAAAGAGGGAACATATAGAGGTGGAATGGAATCATCATACCAGAGATGAAGAAGGTGTAGAAAAATGATGATTTCTTTGAATGGTCACGTGTAATTGCAAATGCTGCCATTGGAACAACACAAATGATAAGAGCCTCAGATAAGACTGTTAAGAAAATTGTATTGATGATCGCACCTGCGAAATCACTCATTTGGAATAGATCTACGAAGTTCTTAAAATAAAGTGCTGTAGGAGGAGCTGCTGGGTTCTTAAGGATTTCACCATTACTCTTAAATGCACTCATAAGTGCAAACAGCACTGGATAAATCATGATGATTGCAATAACAGCAGTAAGGACTAATAGTGCCCATTCATATGGTTTATAGTTGTGTTTGACCTTTTCTTTCATCAGAGCTGTACCTCCCTTGATTTCAAGAATTTCTGTTGTGCGCCGTTTAGTATTAGGATGAGGAATAATAGTACAATTCCCACAGCAGTACCAAAGCCTTGGCGACCTTCATTAAATCCTACCTTGTAAAGTAGATATACAAGAGTTTCAGATGTAAAACCTGGTCCGCCATCGGTCATGACATTGATTTGGTCAAAGATTTTAAGGCCATTGATAAGTGAAAGTGTAAAGTTTACTGTGAAAGCTCCACTGATAAGTGGCATTGTAATCTTTGTAAACTTCTGCCATGGACCTGCACCATCGATTTGAGCAGCCTCTAATACATCAGCTGAAATACTCTGAAGTGATGCAAGATAGATAATCATGTAGTATCCAACACCCTTCCAAACAAGTACTACACCAATTGCAATGAGTGTAAAGCGTGTATCACCTAGCCAATCTTGAGTAAGATTTTCAAGACCTATTCCCTTTAGAAGTGAATTTATAACACCGAAGTTATAGTTATACATTACCTTCCAAATAAAACCTGATACAATACCTGAAACAAGTACTGGAATATAGAAGATACTTCTAAAGAAGTTCTTTGCTTTAATAACTTTATCAACAAGAAGTGCTAATGCAAGTGCAAATACGTTTTCAAGTACAGAAACAAAAATCGTTAATACAATTGTATTTTTTAATGCATTTCCAAATCTTGCACTTGTAAAGATTTCAATGTAATTCTGAAGTCCAATAAAATTCATCTTTGGACTAATACCGTCCCAGTTTGTGAAGCTATAGTATACGCTTCCAACGGTAGGTACAACAATAAAAAGCAAGAAGAGAACTAGTGCAGGGGATAGAAAAATCCAGTAGTACCAATCTCTAGGCTTCTTCACACGGAGTGTATTTTCTCTCATTTATCCCTCCAAAAGAAGAGCCCTCCAATTGGGAAGGCTCTTATTAGTCAAATAACCAAATTAGTTAATTCCTTTACCTGTTACAGGGTTAAATGACATTGTTGCAGTCTTCCAACTCTTGTTCATTTCTGCAACTGCACTATCAACAGTTCTCTGTCCGAGGAGTACTTCAACAGCAGTCTTATAAGTGAAGTTCCTGAAATCTGGTGGAAGCTCATTAACACCAGCCTTGCTGTTCCACATTGGGCTGAGGCTATCTGCCTGTCCAAGTGCTTCAATAACCTCTGCAAGGTAAACATTATCACTTAAATCTGGAGCATTCTTTGTTACAGGTGTAGCAGAAAGAGCTTTACAGTATACTAAGTAGTTTTCTGGCTGATAGAAGAACTTTAAGAACTCAATAGCAACTTCCCACTTAGCACTATCTTTTTGACACTCTGAAGATACTGCAAGACCTGAAATACCACTACCACCAACCATTCTAAGCTTACCATCTGGGCTTGCTACTGGGAACCAACCCATCTTAAATGAAGGATCTGCTGCAATTACCTGGCTGAACATATGTGTACCAGAGTACATCATTGCTGCCATGTCATTTACGAGGAATGTTGTTAACTGAGCATCTGGAGTACTAGCCCAACCTTTTTGTGCATAGCTCATGATCTGAGCAAGTTCTGCAAATACTGCCTTTACGCTATCATCTGCAAAGTCCTTAGAACCATCATAGCAGTGAGCGATGAAATCTTTATCCTTGCTAATTACTTGGTCATCCCATACTTTGTTAAATAAGAAGCCCATGTGCCAGAGGTCACCACCACCTACTACGAGTGGAGCCATATCACCAGCTGCCTTAATCTTTTCACATGCAGCAATAAACTCATCATATGTCTTTGGTTCTGCGATACCGAGCTTATCGAAGTATGCTTTGTTATAGATAACACCCATTGTGTTTTCACCAGCAAGAGCAACTGTATAGATATTACCATCATCTAAAACCATTGGTGATAGGAATAAATCTGTGAGCTCTGCAGGAAGAGGAGCGAGTTTACCAGCTCTAACATACATAGCTGCCTCACCTCTCATCTCAACGATATCTGGGAATTCACCAACGCTATCCTTTGTCTTTACGAACTCTGAGTAGTTACCACCGTTACCTGGCTGAATAGTAACTGTCATACCTGGATGTGTAGAATTAAATCTATTTACGATTTCATTGAAGCTTTTTTTAGCACCTTCATCACCATCTGCAAATACTAATGTGATTTCAGTACCTTTATCCTGTGC
>JAQYFM010000237.1 GCA_028723145.1 Spirochaetales bacterium
TTTGCCATGGTACGAAATAAAGCATCATTAATAGGACGTAGAGATTTAGCAATCTCTATTTCCTCTTTAGTGTATTTTATTTTCATTATTATTTACCTCAAAACTTATTCATAGGCGAGATAGTACTACTAAGACTTACTACCTCTTAACTTTTTATTACCTCCTATGAATAATAGAAGTAAAAAGTTTAAAAAAATTAGTTAAAAAAAGGATTTGCTTATATTTGATTAATATAATTATTGATATAATAAATAATTAAAAATTTTTAATAATTATTTTGAATGTAATAATACAAGTAAATTAATAAGATGTATTAAGAAGTATTCTAAATAAAAAGAAGCGGTACAGCGTTTGCTGTACCGTTAAAGATATTAAGCTTTTGGAGAGTAGTGCGAGAACTCCATGCTGAATGTTCCTCTACCTTGTGTTGATGATCTTAATACAGTTGTGTATCCAAACATCTTTTGTAGTGGAACTTCTGCACTAATAACATCTGAACCTACTCTTGATTCCATACTATTTACAATACCACCTCTACTTGTAATTGATGAAATAACATCACCAACATACTGAGTTGGTGCAGAAAGTTTAACACTCATTATAGGTTCCATGAGTACTGCTCCAGCTTTTTGACAAACTGCATCAAAGGCCATGTTTGCACAAGCTTCATTACTAAATGGAGTGCTTGTTAATTCATTGTATCCAATTGCTTTAACATCGATTTGGATATCGGTTGTTTCATAACCATATTTGATACCACTCTTAAATGCACTTTCAATACCATTTTTTACAGCTTGAACAATTTCTTCTGGAATATCTCTAGTGTTTGCACTAATTTTCAATACATTTCCACTACCTGCAGGAAGAGGTTTTGCGGCAAGTGTAAGCTTAGCCCAGTTCTCTTTGTTTGCAATAGTACGTTCAAATGTAAACTCTTCTTCAGCTTCACCTGTAATAGACTCTCTATATGAAACCTGAGGGTTACCTACACGTGCTTTAATTTTCATCTCTTTGGTGATTCTTGTTACAAGAACATCAAGGTGGAGTTCGCCCATACCAGAGATAACGAGCTGTCCGGTCTCTGCATCATCTTTATAAGTAAAGGTTGGATCCTCAAGAGAGAGACTTTCAAGGGCTTTCTTTAGTTTTTCCTGCTCATCTGTACTTTCTGGCTCGATAGCAACTGAGATTACAGGATTAGGGAAGTGCATCTTCTCAAGAAGATAAGGATGAGCTTCAGTGCCAATAGTATCACCTGTTTGAGCCATTTTAAAACCAATGATTACACCAATGTCTCCTGCTTTAAGCTCTGTTAAATCAGTCATAACATCAGCATGCATTCTTACAATTCTATTTACTCTTTCCTTTTTGTTCTTAGTAATGTTGTAAATAGCAACACCTTTCTTAAGAACACCAGAATACATTCTTACAAAGCAAAGAGGACCAGCCTTTGGGTCTACAACGATTTTGAAAATAAGACCAAGCATAGGTCCTTTTTCATCGTGAATAACCTCAATTTCCTTATCTTTCTTTTCCCAATATCCTTTTAGAGGTGGAACTTCATCTGGAGAAGGAAGAAGATCAACAACACCATCAAGTAAAGTCTGAACACCAATGTTTTTTAGTGAGGAGCCAACAAATACAGGAAGAAGTGTTCTATCAAGAGTACACTTTCTTAATGTACTCATAATCATATCGTTTGGAATTTCTTCACCTTCAAAATATAGCTCTGTAATTTCATCAGAATATGATGCACAAGCATCAATAAGCTTTTCCTTATATTCTTCAGCTTTTTCTATATATTCTTCAGGAATGTCTTCTTTAGTAATAGTTGAGCCTCTATCTTCTTGTGAAAAATAGAGTGCTTTCATCTCAAGAAGAGAAATAACACCTGTAAAGTTATTTTCTGCTCCCATTGGGATAAATAGAGGAACTGGTGTAGCACCAAGCTTTTTTTCCATTTCAGCTAATACTTCATAGAAGTTTGCACCAAGACGATCCATTTTGTTAACAAATGCAATTCTTGGAACTTTGTATGTATCAGCTTGTCTCCATACTGTTTCAGTTTGAGGTTCAACACCACCAACAGCACAGAAAACACCTACTGCACCATCCAATACTCTTAAACTTCTTTCTACTTCTGCAGTGAAATCAACGTGTCCCGGAGTATCAATAATATTTATTTGGTGGTCCTTCCAATAACAAGTAGTTGCAGCAGATGCAATAGTGATACCTCTATCTTGCTCCTGCTGCATAAAATCCATAGTAGCTTCACCATTATCAACTTCACCGATTTTATGGTTTTCGCCAGTATAATATAAAATTCTTTCTGTTGTAGTAGTCTTTCCTGCATCGATATGAGCCATGATACCGATGTTTCTTATCTCTTTTTCACTCATAAAAAAGAGCATATCAAAAAAGAGCTACTTTTGTCACTTGCTTTTACCAGATCTCATTGCATTGATAACTGCAATTAATGCAACTCCAACATCAGAAAAGATTGCAAGCCACATAGATGATAAGCCTATAATTGATAGAACAATTACAATTAGCTTTATTAACAGAGAAAATATAATATTTTCTTTTACAATAACTTCTGTTTTTCTACTAATTTTTATTGCCTTAGAAATCTTTGATGGGTTATCAGAAACAATAACCATATCACTTTGTTCAATGGCAGCATCACTACCAGCTGTTCCCATTGAAACTCCGATATCAGCTTGAGCTAAACTTGGAGCATCATTAATACCATCTCCACAATATAAAACAGTATTATTAGCACCCATCATACTCTTTAATGTCGAAAGCTTTTGATCTGGAAGAAGCTCTGCATGATATGAATCTAAATCAAGCTTATTTGCAACTTCCTTACAAGTTTCAGCTTTATCACCTGAAATCATTGTGACTTCTTGTACACCTAAGTTCTTTAGGTTCTTTACAGCAAGTAAAGCATCCTCTTTAATCTGATCTGATAGTGTAACAAAACCAAGAACTGTTTCATCCTTTCCAAAATAAACAACAGTTTCATTTACTTTAGGTACACTTTTAAAGAGTTTACTATTACCAGCATAATAAATTTGTCCATTGATAGTGCCCATAACACCTTTACCTGGAATTTCAACAAGCTTTGAAACTTGGAATAAGCTCTTGTTATAGTAATTTACTATAGCCTTAGCAATTGGGTGAGTAGATGAAGACTCTAATGAAGCAAGATAAGGTAAGATATCAAGTTCAGTTAAATTAACAACACTACTTACACATAATTCTCCCTTTGTAAGTGTTCCTGTTTTATCAAAAGCAACTTTGTTAACCTTTGATAACTTTTCAACAACATCTGATCCCTTTACTAAAACTCCATGTCTAGCAAATGCTCCAATAGAAGCAAAGTATGAAAGTGGAATTGATAGCACAAGCGCACATGGACATGAAACAACTAAAAGCTCCATTGCTCTATAAATCCAAGGACTAAAAGGCTCTCCAATTATTAAAGGAACTACTAATGCAACGATTAGGGCAAGAAGACATACAAGAGGAGTGTAGTAACGAGAAAACTTAGTAATAAATTGTTCACTACTACTTTTCTTATCGTTATTTGTTTCAATTAATTGAACAATCTTAGTAGCTGTTGATTCGTCATAACGTTTAGTAACTTTAATTTTAATTGGGGATGATAAGTTAATAGATCCTGATAGTACATTTGAACCAACTTCGACATCAACCGGAATACTTTCCCCTGTCAATGCTTTTTCATCTAATGAAGAAACTCCTTCAATAACAGTACCATCTAATGCAACCTTTTCTCCAGGGCGAACTACAATAATACTTCCAACCTCAATCTCTTCTACACTTACTATAGAACCATCCTCAAGCAAAGCTTCCTTAGCTGAAATATCTAAAAGCGCCTTAATCGATTTTCTGCTCTTTCTAACAGCTTTTTGTTGGAAATACTCTCCAATTTGATAAAAAATCATAACAGCAGCAGCTTCAGAGAAGCTTGAGAGAACAACTGCACCTACAGTTGCAATACTCATTAAGAAGTTTTCATCAAAAATCTTACCCTTAAAGATATTCTTAATTGCTTTTAATAATACTTCATATCCTGCAATAGCATAAGAAATTAAGTATAAATATGGAATTTTACTAATGAATGCAATAATAAAAATAACTACTGCTAAGGTAATTTTTATTAAATCATTTCTTTGACTATCATCAGTATCGATATCTTCCTCAAGTAGGACAATTTCATCCTCAACATCTTTACATATCTTTTCAATTTCACTTTTTGATAATGTTGTTTTAACAGTTAATTTTTCTTTTGGAAAATCAAATGAAGCAAACGATACTGACTTATTCTCATTAAGTGCTCTTTCAACTTTTTTAGCACATTCTGCACAGTCTATCTTTGCTTTATAAATATAAGTGTTTTCAAAAAATATTTCATCAGAAATATTTTGAGACATCTTTATTATTTCATCTCTTGAAAGGGATGTAGTTACATGTAATTTTTTATTATTAAAGTCTAATTGAGCGCTTTCAATTCTACTATCCTTTTGTAATTCTCTTTCAACCTTCTTAGCGCAGTTAGGGCAATCAATTGAGATGTTATATATATATTTGTTCATAATACCTCCGTTATATGAATATATGAGCAACTATTCATATATTAATTATACATACACATACTGTCAATGATAAAAGTATTCTTTTATAGATTTTCTTATAAAAAAGGCATCAAAAATAGAATTTCTACTTTGATGCCCAAAAACTAATCTACTTTTAATTTAATATGGCTTTGTTTGATGGTTATAAATACCACTTGTTCCTGAAGCTAAGAAACTTAAGGAAGTTGCTAAAAACAATAGGGTAGGTTCACTATATCCAAATAGCTCTAAGCCAAGTGCAAAGCATGCAAGAGGAAGGTTAGTACCACCTGAAAGCATTGAAAGCGCACCAAGGGCTGCAAAAGCTGAAACTGGAAGTGAAAAAATTGAAGCAAAGCTCATTCCAAATCCTGCTCCTACAATTAATAGTGGAACAACTTCACCACCAGCAAATCCTGCAGCAAAGGTAAATGTAACCATTAATAGCTTCATAATATCGGCAATCTGTGGTGCTTTACCACTGATAATATCGCTAAGTAAAGAGCCACCTAATCCGTTATACATAAATGTTCCAGTTAAAAAATATGTAGCTATTGAAAGAATTAGTAATATTGTTGCAGGGAATGCTACCTTTAAATATTCGTTTTTAATTTTACTTTGACAAAGATGTTTAACCGAGTGAGTAAAAAAACAGAATAATCTTGAGTAATAGCCAACTATTACAGCAAATAGTGCAACTATAATATAGTTTGAAATTGAAGTCTCAAGAGGGATAATTGTTGGAATATGTAATATATGGATGTTTAAGAGTTTTGAAACAATTACAGCTGTAAATGATGAAATTGTACATGGAAGCCAAGCATCTAAACGAGTAGTTTTTGGTGAAGCAAATTGAGTTCCAAACATTACACCTGCAATTGGGGATGAGAATAAAGCACCAAATGCTGCTGATGCACCACACATTAAGTAGTACTCGCTATTATGCTCACTTTCATTTTTCAACAACTTTGTTTCTAAAGAGTTTATCGCAGAAGCACCTGCAAGACCAATTTGTACACCAGATCCTTCTTTACCACCTGATGCACCAGTTATATGGGTAATTAATGTAGCAATATATGCAATAAATCCCATTTGAGGACAAACAGAATCTTGTACTTGGGACTTTGCAAGGTTTCTATTTGCGTTATTAATATCATCAATTGCTTCTGTTGTACTATTTCTATATTTAGGACCAGCTTTCTTATAAATGAAAGTTGTAAGTACAGCACCACCTGGGATTAAAAAAACTAAAATTGGATAACTAGAGTTAATCTTACCCACAATATTTATTGATAGCGCAAAGATTGTCATTAGTAGGCCAACTAGTGCACCTGTTAATAAACCTCTTAATAACTGTAGAGGCCATGTAAGTTTAAATTTATTTTGTTCCATATCAAATGTGGCATTATAAAATAATAATAGCTGTAAGGAAAGACCTCACAGCTATTGAAGTATATAATTATTTTTAAGTTAAGTTAAATCATCAATTAACTTATTAATTTCATCAAGTTTCGATTTATCGGAATCAAACTTTATACTTGTCTTTTCATAGAAAGCTAAAGCATATTTTAATACCATTACAGCTTCTTGCTTATCAGATATCTTATCCAGTGTTACTGAAGAATAGAAAGGCTTTCCATTCTTTCCATCTTTACCTTCATAGTATTTCATCTTTTCAGTAGGAACACTGATAGAGTTATACTTCTTCTGCATTTTATCAAATTCTTTAGCTCTCTTAGATGCAGACCAATCACGATCAGCAAGTTGCTGAGCAAGCTCAAGATAGTTAGTTAAGTTATTTCTATTAATATTATCTTGAGTGTCTACACATCTTCTCATGTAGCTAATTGCAAAGTCTTTATCACCGAAGCTAATAGGACCACCAGGAAGCTGGTTATATAAAATACCTAATACATACCAAGAGTCTGTATAGTCAGCATTAAAATCATTTTGAACCTTTTCAACTAAATTTCTCATTGGCTTAGCCTTACCAAGGCTATTTAATGGTCCGTTTACTTGTCCAATTCTTCCAATTGCACTTGCAAGCCAATGGTAAGCATTGTAAGACTCTACTAAGTCAACTGATTCTTGAGCTAAAGCTTCGGCTTTTGAATATCCATCAAGTCTTGCCTGCTTATTCTCACTAGTTTTTTCAATATCATCTGTAAGAGTAAGAGTATTACGTGATAATCTCCAAAGGATTTCTGATTTTTCACTATTATCCTTTGCTTCATTTAAAGCATTTTCAAGATATGCCTTATCCTTTTGATAGTCGTGTACGTTATAGAACTGGTAATCACTATATGCAGGATTAAATGCTGCAAATAGTGTTGATGCAATAATTAACATCAACAATGTTAAAGCAAATTTTTTCATCTTTTTCTCCTAGTGCATTAGTAATCTGACAATTTTATCTTTCAAACTACTTTTATATGGTGCATACCTAACAGGTATGTCTAAAAGAAGACTCTTTCTTAGAATGCTCTTTTCATGTGTGAATGTATCAAAACCTTGTTTTGAATGGTAAGATCCCAAGCCAGAATTACCAACACCACCAAATGGCATATTAGGATTAGTCAAATGAACAACACAATCATTAACACACCCACCACCAAAAATAAGCATACTATGCGCTTTTTTTATTCTCTTATTATCCTTTGAGAAAATATAGAACGCAAGAGGCTTTTCCCTCTTTTGAATAAATTCAAGAGCTTCATCAAATTCTTTAAATGTAATAAGAGGAAGAATAGGGGCAAATATTTCATCACACATTAAAGGTGAAGTCAAATCAGGATTAGTAATTAAAGTTGGCTCAATTTTTAATTTACTGCTATCAAACTTACCACCGAGTTCTACATTACCACACTTTAATAAAGCTTTAGCTCTTTCAAAGTGCTTTTCGTTAATAATCTTTGGTAAATCGGGAGAAGAAAGAGGATTATCACCAAACATCTTATTAATTGCTATTTTGAATTCTTTGATAAATTCATCTTTAACTTTTTCATCAATTAATAAATAGTCTGGAGCAACGCAAGTTTGACCAGCATTAAGATATTTTCCCCAAGCAAGTCTTACTGCACTAAGTTTAATATTGGCACTATCATCAATAATTACAGGGCTTTTTCCACCTAACTCTAGGGTAACAGGAGTTACATTTTTACTAGCTGCAGCCATCACAACTCGTCCTACATTAGGACTACCTGTGAAAAATATATGATCAAAACGTATATCTAATAAATCTTGGTTAGCTTGGTGACCACCTTCTACAACATATACAAGGTTTTCATTAAAGAATTCACTTAATACTTTTTTTAATGCCTTACTTGTGTATTCAGAATATCTAGATGGCTTTAAAATTACAGTACATCCTGCTGCAAGCGCAGCTGCAAGAGGATTTAATGCAAGTTGAATAGGGTAATTCCAAGGTGAAAAGATTAATACATTTCCCTTTGGTTGTTTCAAAATATAAGACTTTGAAGGGAAGTGAG
>JAQYFM010000238.1 GCA_028723145.1 Spirochaetales bacterium
AAGTTTAGTTTATAACGCATGAATGGTTTAGTTTTAGAAGGCGGTGCAATGAGAGGTATGTTCACATCTGGAATTCTAGATGTGTTCATGGAAAATGGTATTACCTTTGATTTCTGTGGTGGCGTATCAGCTGGAGCAGTATTTGGTTGTAACTATAAATCAAAGCAAATAGGTAGAGCTATTAGGTACAATAAAAAATATTGTAATGATAAAAGATATTGCTCTGTGCACTCTCTATTAACGACAGGAGATCTTTATGGTGCTGACTTTTGTTATGATGAGCTACCTAATAAATTAGATCTTTTTGATTATTCTGAGTATGAAAAGAATCCAATGGAATTTTGGTGTGTAACTACCGATGTAAGCAGTGGTAAACCATTTTATGCAAAAACAGAAAAGGGTAGTGGTGATGATATGCTTTACCTAAGAGCTAGTGCTTCTATGCCACTAGTTTCAAGGTGTGTGAAAGTTGGTGGAAGACTATTACTTGATGGTGGTATTTCAGATCCTATTCCATATCGTTTTATGCTTAATAAAAATGTTGATAGATGTGTTGTTATTCTTACTCAACCAGAAGATTATATAAAAGAGAAAAATCCTTTACAGTTCCTTTTTAATCTTATTTATCATGGAAAGAAAAAAGGAATAAGTAAGGCAATGTCTATTAGGCATGAAGTATACAATAGGCAAACTAAAGAGATTAAAAAGTTAGAAGAACAAGGAAAGTTATTTGTAATTAGACCTAAACAAAAATTAGATATAGGAAAAACTGAAAAGGATCCAAATAAGCTAGAAATGGTTTATCAAGAGGGAAGAAGTATGGCTCTTGAAATTCTTCCTTCATTAATTAGCTATCTTTCTTAAGTAATTGAGCTACCTGAAATATGGTAGTATTTTTGTCTCCTAAGAGTGAAAATAATTCTTTACAAATAATATTTACCATGATAATCTGATATCAGATTTAAAAAGTGATATCACTTTTACAAAAAGGAGACAAAATGAAAAAACTTATTGCTATCACACTTGTGATGTTATTAGCACTCACAACAGTATTCGCAAACGGCAGTTCTGAATCACAAGCTTCAGCTGATTCAGGCAAAACTTACACAATTAAGCTTGGACACACAATGAGTACTGCTCATCCAAGACACGTATCTCTTTTAGAGTTTGAAAAATATGTAGAGGAAAAGAGTGGTGGCAAAGTACAGGTAGAATTATTCCCAGCTGGTGTTCTCGGTTCAGAACCTGATATGCAGGAATCAATGAGAATGGGTACCTTAGAGGCCTTCGTTGGTGGTCCTTTTGATACAATTTCTAAGAAGTTAAACTTATTCTTAATGCCATTCTTCTTTGATAATCAAGATGCATTAATGAGAGTTGCTAAGAATGAGGAAGTATTTAACATCATTTCATCAGATGCTGAAGCTAATGGACTTAAGATTCTTGCAATTGGTGATGGTGGTGCAAGACAGATTACTAACTCAAAGAGAAGAATTACAAAACCTGCAGATATGAAGGGCTTAAAGCTTAGAACTCCTTCTATCGAAGCAATCATGGTATGTATGGAAACACTTGGTGCATCAACAGTTTCAATTCCTCTTGCAGATTGTTATATGTCACTCAAAACTGGTGTAGCTGATGGACAGGAGAACCCTGTTGCAACAATTTATGACCAGAAGCTTTATGAAGTACAAAAGTACATTACATATGTAAACTATCAGTACCATCCAGAAGTTTTAACAATGAATGCGAAGTACTACAACTCTCTTCCTGCAGAATATCAGCAGATTTTAAGTGATGCTGCATGGCTTTTCATTGAAACAGAGAATAAGATTGCAATTGACAATGCTGAAGCACGTCTTGAAGAGATGAAAGCTTACGGATGTGATGTATATACTCCAACTGCTGCTGAAAAGCAGGCATTTGTAGATGCATGTACTCCTGTATATGATCACTTTGTAAATACTCTTAAGTATTTTACACAGGAAGAATTAGATCTGGTTAAATCACTCGCAATGGGTAAATAACAGTCAAAAAGAATACTATGGCCTGGCTGTGTAGTCAGGCCTTTTTTAGGATATTTTAATGAATACTATACTCAAATATTTAGATAAAGCTATGTCTTTTATTTTGATTGTATTAGTCGCATTCCTTGCTATAGGAGTATCGGTCACTGTTGTTTTAAGATACTTCTTCGGGCTTTCTTTTAGTACTCTTGAAGAATTACTAACAATGGCCTTTATTTTCACAACATTATTTGGTTCTGCGCTAGCAATTAGAGAAAAACAACACATTTCAATTTCTTATCTTGCAGATAAAATCGTTGGGAAAAGTAAAAAGAAAAAGATAATATCTGCATTTTTAGTTGACTTATCGATTTTATTTGTTTCAATTGTAATGATTTATTTTTCAATTTTATGGATTAGTCAAGTTGGTCATTTACTATCACCAAACTCACATTTACCAATGAGTGTGTACTATATCTTTGTACCATTAACATTTTTAATTACTGCTTTTTATGTAGTAATTGATATGCTTTCTTACTTCGTAAGGATAGAAAATGCAGATGGTGGATATTCTACTGATGATGTTATACCGGAGGATAAAGAGAAATGAATCTAACTATATTATTTATTGCATTATTGGTATTTATACTTATAGGAGTCCCAATAGGATACTCTCTCGGTGGAGCAGGTATCATTTACTTTTTCTTAGAAAATCCTGCATTCCTAATGAGTGTTCCTCAAAGAGTTTTTTCGGGATTAAATTCATTTATTTTAATTGCAATGCCTCTGTTTATGCTCTCAGGAGAATTGATGAACCATGGTGGGTTAACAAAGAGACTTATTAACTTTGCTCTATTAATTTGTAAGCCATTTAGAGGAGGCTTAGGTGAAGTAAATGTTGTAGCTTCTATGATTTTCGGTGGTATTACAGGCTCTTCTGTTGCTGATACCTCTGCACTTGGTTCAATATTAATTCCTGATATGACCAAGCAGGGATATTCAAAAGAGTTTTCTACAGGTATTACTGTTGCTTCCTCCACTGTGGGTATGATTATTCCTCCATCGATTCCTATGTTAATGTTTGCAATGGTATCGGGAGTATCAGTTGGTAAACTATTTATGGGAGGTGTAATACCTGGTTTGTGTATTGGTATCTTCCAGCTTGTTGTTGTATGGCTCTATTCAGAAAAGAAGGGATACCATAAAATTGAAGCAAAGATTGATCAATCAGTATTTAAAGTTGTAGTAGATGGCTTAATTGCATGTTTAATGCCTGTTATGATTTTAGTATTCACAACATTTGGTATTACCACTGCAAGCGAAAGTGCTGCAGTAGCAGTAGTATACTCACTTATTGTAGGTAAATTCTTCTATAAAGAGCTTAAATGGAAGCATATAGTTGCAGCATTAAAAAAGACTGCAATTATGACTGCTACTATTATGGTGATTGGTGGCTTTACAAACGTATTTACTTATATTTTAGCAATTAAACAAGTTCCACTTGCGATAGCTAACTTTATTTTAAGTTCAAATATTCCAACATGGATTATTTTCTTACTCTTTGATATCCTAATTCTTCTTTTAGGAACATTCTTGGATGTAGTTCCATGTATTTTATTAATTGCTCCAATTATGTTACCAGTATTCACAACACTTGGTATGAGTGAAATTACTTTTGGTATGATTTTAGTTGTAGGCCTTGCAATTGGACTTGTAACACCTCCAGTAGGAATGTGCTTGAATGTAGGTAGTAAAATATCAGGAATGCCTATTATTAGTGTTTTCAAGTCTTCTTCCCCGTTCTTACTTTGTAATATTTTAGTACTACTGATGGTTACTTTCGTTCCAGCAGTATCAACATGGCTTCCAAGCTTATTAGCATAAGGAGGATAAAATGACATTAAAAGAAAAACTAAAAAAAGGACCTGTTTTTGGCATTACCTGTTACACAGGAATGGCAAGCGTTGTAGAGTGTATTGGAAGATGGGGATATGACTTTGTATATCTCGATCTTGAGCATTCAACTATAGATGGACTATGTAATATAGAGAGATTAATATTAGCAGCTAAACATGCTGGAGTATCTCCATTAGTAAGAGTCTCAGGAGTTCATGATTCTGAAATAAGACAAGTACTAGAGATGGGTGCAGAGGGGGTAGTTGTTCCTCACTGTAGATGTAAAGAAGATGTTGAAAAAATTATTTTCAATGCTAAGTTCCCTCCTATGGGTAGAAGGGGCGGTGAAAGTAATGTAAGAGCTGCAGGCTTTGGTGTAAATGGTTTTTCATGGTCTGAATACACCAAGAAAAGCAATGAAGATACTATGATAATTCCTATGGATGAAGACTTTGAATTTACTGAGAATATTGAAGAAATTTTAAGTGTAGATGGAATTGATGCTGTTAACTTTGGTCCAGTCGATTATGCTCTTTCTGTTGGAGCTGAGGTTGGATACAAAATTACCGATGAGAGAGTTGATTACGGATATAATAAATTAAGAGCTGTGACAAAAGAGAAGGGTATAGGAATTATGGCTCCTGTTGTTCCTTCTACAGAATCTGATTTAAGAGCTGCAATTGACCGTGGTATTAATATGCTTATTTTGGGAAATGACATGTACCATTTAAATCAAGGATTAGGAAAAATTGCTAAGGAAGTTGAGAAAGTAAAATAATATTTTCAAAAAAAATAATAATCTGATATATTAATCTTGAAGGAAAAATACTAATGGCTGATATCAGTACTACAATTTTTGAGGCATTGAAAAAAGAAATTACTAAATTAGAAATAATCCCTGGAGAAAAAATTAGTGAAGGGGAAATTTGTTCTCGTTTTTCTGTCACAAGGCCTCCTGTTCGAACTGCTTTTCAGCGCCTTCAAGATATTGGTTTATTAGAGAATGTTCCATATAAAGGTGCAACTGCAACTTTAATTAGTTTATCCTCTGTACATCAAATGATTTTTATGAGGACTGCAGTTGAATCTTGGATTATCAAGGATTTTATCAATACTAATCCCTCTCCATTTGTTTTAGAAGAACTTGAACATAATTTAAGGATGCAACAAATACATGTTTCACAAGATGAAATAGATGAGAAACAATTCTTCACCCTCGATTGTGCTTTTCATCAATTTTGGTTTGATAGAATGCATTGTGATGATGTTTGGAGAATGATTCAAAGTGATTTAAATTATGAACGTTTCAGAATGCTTGATTTCGTAGGGACTCTAGGATATAGAGATATTGTTAAAGATCATGAAAAACTTTTTGAAGCAATAAAAGAAGGTGATAGTAATTCAATAACACCAATACTTTCTTCCCATCTAAATGCAGGTCTTGCTCGAATGGGAAATTTAATTAGAACAGATTATAAACAGTATTTTGTACTTGATGATAAAGATAATGAATACTGGCTTTTATATAATGAAAAACTTGCAAAGTAAAAAGTAGCTACCATGAAAAAGTGGTAGCTTTTTTGTAGAAATAAAAATCAGCAGGTTTTTACACCTGCTGAAAATGTATTATGTAATCTTATTATTCAGCTTTTGCAGCTTTTGCTTCTGCAATTACTTCATCTGCAAGTCTTCCTTGGAGTGTTTCATAGTGGCTGAATTCAAGTTCAAATGAACCTGTACCACTTGTCATACTCTTAAGGTCAATAGCATATGTTCTAAGCTCAGCCATTGGAACTTCTGCTTGTACAGCTACAAGGTGTCCTTTTTCTTCCTGACCAAGAACTCTACCACGCTTAGCAGAAAGGTCAGAGAGGATTGAACCAAGGTACTCATTTTCAATGAATACTTCAAGTTTCATGATAGGCTCGAGGAGAACACAACCAGCCTTAGAAAGTGCAATTTCCATAGCACCCTTAGCTGCAAGTTTAAATGCCATTTCAGAAGAGTCTACTGGGTGTTCCTTACCATCGATTAATGTAATACCGATATCTACAAGAGGATAACCTGCTAAGAAGCCTTCACTCATTGATTCTTGGATACCTTTTTCGATACCTGGAACATAGCCCTTTGAAATAGCACCGCCCTTAATAGCATTAGTAAACTGGTAGTAAGCACCTCTCTCGATTGGTTCAATTTCAATGAGAACACGACCAAACTGACCATGTCCACCAGACTGCTTCTTGTGTGAGTATTCTGCAATACCACTCTTACGTGTGATAGTCTCACGATAAGCAATACGAGGAGTTTGAGTATTAATCTTAATCTTCTGCTTCTCTTGAACCTTTTCAAGAATCATAGAAATTTGGAGTTCACCCATACCACCAATAACAGTTTCCTTAGTTTCTGGATTCATCTTAATCTGGAAAGTAAGGTCTTCTTCTGCAATCTTGTAAAGTGCTTCATTCATCTTATCTGCACTCTTCTTATCCTCTGTGCTTACAGCAAGCTGATAAACAGGCTGAGGAAGTCTTACAGGTCTAAATACATAGTTGACATCTGGACCTGAGAGGAGAGAACAGTTGGTAGATGTAATATTACTCTTTGCGATAATACCGATATCACCAGCTTCCAGTGCATCTACTTCGATAAGTTTCTTACCAAGAGCTCTGTATAGCTTACCTGGTTTTTCTTTCTTTTTTAAATCTGGGTTGTAAAGATCTGTTTCAGGAGTAATCTTTCCTGCAACAACCTTGATAAAGCTAAGCTTACCACTGAACTGGTCAATAGTAGTTTTGAAGCAGTATGCAGCAACAGGACCATTTGGATCAATTGGAGTTGTATGCTCGATACCTTGTTCATCAATTCTGAAATCAAAACCATCAAGTGGGTTAGGGAAGTTATTTCTGATGAAGTTAAGAAGGGAAGTAATACCTGCACCTTTATCTGTAGCACCACAGAATACTGGAACAACACGATTATCCTTTAAGCCTTCTCTAAGACCACGTCTAATTTCATCACTTGTTAATGTTCCTTCTTCAAAGAACTTTTCAATTAAATCATCAGCACCTTCTGCTGCATTCTCAATTAAGCGATTTCTAAAGTCTTCAACAACTGCTGCGTATTTTTCAGGAATTGGAATAGCTTTTTCTTTTCCTCCTGGTACAAATTCATATGCCTGGTTTTCAATAAGGTTAATTACACCCTTGAATTCCTCTGCTTCACCAAGTGCCATTACAACAGGAACAAAGTGTGACTGGAATTCACTTTCGAGTGAATCGATTACATGTCTATAGCTAGCACGCTCTTTATCCATCTTATTGATGAATACAGCACGTGGTTTATTTCTTGAATCAAGTCTTCTCCATAATTTGATTGTTTCAATCTGAGCACCAATACGGCCATCAACAACCATGAGTGCAGCTTCACATGAACGGAATGCACAAATTGCTTCACCAATAAAATCTGCTGTACCCGGAGTATCAATAATATTTATTGTTTTACCTTCCCATGTGAATGAGTTAAGGGAAGCATGTACTGATATTTTTCTTGCTATTTCTTCTTCGGTGTAGTCTGATGTGGTTTTACCACTTTCTACTGTTTCAGGTTTAGACAGGACGTTCGCATAGAAAAGCATTTGCTCAACTAAGTTAGTTTTTCCTGTCCCATTATGGCCTACAAGCGCCACATTTCTGAGGTCTTTTGATTGAACGCTCATAATTTCCTCCTTTTGAAAAAAATGCGTCTAATAAAAATGTTAAAGCCCAAAATATCGAATGTAAAGGAAAATAAATAAAAAATAGAAGTTGAATAACAATAAATATTCCTAATTGCATAAAAAAATAAATAGATATATAATTATTAACAGTAATAATTACTATTAAGGAGATAATAAATGTCTAATCATCTTCCTCTTTCAGTACGTGTTGCTATTGATAGTGACAACATCAGCATCAAAAGGGATGAGAGTAAATGCATCAAATGTGGTGCTTGTAAAGATGTATGTACCCAATATATAGGAGTACATGGTACATATGATTTAGCTAAAACAGGTGATAGAGCAATTTGTATAAATTGTGGGCAATGTGCAAATGTATGTCCTACAGGAAGCATTAGTGAAGTATATGAATATCAGGAAGTAAAAAGGGCAATAAAAAATCCTGATAAATGCGTAATTGTTAGTACATCACCATCTGTTAGAGTTGCACTTGGTGAAGAGTTTAATCTTCCAGCTGGTAGCTTTACTGAAGCAAAGATGATTACTCTTTTAAGAAAACTTGGTGCTGATTATGTACTAGATACTAACTTTGCTGCAGACTTAACAATTGTTGAGGAAGCAAGTGAATTAATAGAGAGAATTAAGGAAAATAAGAATCTTCCACAATTTTCTTCCTGTTGTCCTGCATGGGTAAAATTTGTTGAAACCTACTTTCCTGAAATGATACCTAATATTTCAAGTGCAAAAAGTCCAATTAGTATGCAAGGTCCTACTATTAAGACTTATTTTGCAAAGAAAAGGAATATTGATCCTGAGAAAATTGTTAATGTTGCACTAACTCCATGTACAGCCAAAAAGTTTGAAATTAGAAGAAGTGAATTTAATAGTGCTGGTAAGTATTTAAATAAGCCTGAATTAAGAGACATGGATTATGTTGTTACTACTAGGGAACTAGCTATTTGGGCAAAGGAAGAGGGAATAGACTTTAATAGCTTAGAAGATGGAAAGTACGATACCTTAATGGGAGAAGCTTCTGGCTCTGGTGTAATCTTTGGCAATACTGGTGGTGTAATGGAGGCAGCTTTAAGAACTGCATATTATTATCTTACAGGAGAAAATCCAAAAAAGGATATTTTATCAACATTAGAAAGTGTTAGGGGTAGTGAGGGAATTAGAACAGCTACTGTTAAGATTAATGATTTATCTATTAATGTCGCAGTTATCTATGGTACTGAAAACGCTAGAAAATTTATTAACGATTTGAAAAATGGTGATAAGGTTTATCATTTTGTCGAGGTAATGACTTGTCCTAATGGATGTATTGGTGGTGGTGGACAGCCTAAAAATTTGGAGGATGCAGAAACAGCAAGACGAAAAAGAGTTGAATCTCTCTATAAGCGTGATAAAGATATGGCTAATAAGCTTAGTCATGAAAATGAAGAGATAAAACTACTTTATAAGGAGTTTTATAAAAAACCATTAAGTGAGATAGCAGAGCGTATGTTACATACCTCTTACATCGATAGATCAAAAGATTTAAATCAAGGAGTTAAGAAAATGGCAAAATTTAAGTGTAAAGTTTGTGGTTATGTTTATGAAGGTGATGAATTACCAAAAGATTTTAAATGTCCAATTTGTAAACAACCTGCTTCTTCATTTGAAAAGCTTGAAGAGGTAAAAGCTTCAGAATCAAATCCATATGCTGGTACTAAGACAGAAAAGAACTTATTAGAAGCTTTTGCTGGTGAAAGCCAGGCAAGAAACAAGTATACATATTTTTCTGAAGTAGCAAAGAGAGAAGGATATGAGGAGCTTGCTGAAATCTTCTTAAAGACAGCTAGAAACGAGCAGGAACATGCTAGAATCTGGTTCCAAGAGCTTGGCCATATTGGTTCATCTGCTGAAAACCTTTTAGCAGCTGCAGAGGGTGAAAACTATGAGTGGACAGATATGTATGATAGAATGGCAAAGGATGCAGAAGAAGAAGGTTTTACTGAGCTTGCTGCACGTTTTAGAGCTGTTGGTGCAATTGAAAAACGTCACGAAGAGCGCTATAGAAAGTTATTAAACGATGTTAAGAATAACCAAGTATTTGAAAAGGGTAGCTTAACAATTTGGGAATGCAGAGTTTGTGGTCATATCTGTGTTGGCTTAAAGGCTCCAGAAGTATGTCCTGTTTGTAAATACTCTCAGTCATATTTCGAAGTAAATAAAATCTGATTTAATCAAACATTTTTTTTGTTCCCTATCTAATAATACCCAAGATAGGGAATTTTTTTTTCGGGTAAGTTTATCAATAGTTTTGAGTAAATAGTATTAGGCATAGTTTTACTCTATCAGCAAGCATTATTAACAACTTATTGATTATTACATCCCAATTCCTAATACGTATTGTCCATTTTTGAAATGTTGTTGATCGTCAGATAAATGATTTTAAAGATAGAATCATCATGTAGATAGCTATTTTATATAGAAATAATCTAGTCAAAATAATCAAAAAAAATGAAGATAGATAACCAATAATATGACTATTTTATACCCAGCTCCTTTAAAAGAAGCTGAGTATAAAGTTTTAAGATTAAAAGTTTAGTCCTAATTCTTTAGCAATAGATGTAAACTCTTCTTTAGATAAACCAGAGTTAGCAATTGCACAGGAGGGTGTTATATTGCCACTATTAACAAGATTAATTAGTGTTTTTACAGTACCTTCATTGATGCCATCTGCTTTGCCAATTTTGATGCCATCCTCTTTTCCAATTTTAATGCCATCAGCTTTTCCAATTTTAATGCCATCAGCTTTTCCAATTCTAAGGCCATCAGCTTTTCCAATTCTAAGGCCCTCATCATAGGATTTTGCTGCATACTCTCTAATTGCTTCACAAACCTTATCTTCACCTTTTTGTGTTGTCTTATAATACATCGCACACTCCTTAATCACTTCGTCTTTCATTTCACTTAAATCATAAGAAATTAAACTT
>JAQYFM010000239.1 GCA_028723145.1 Spirochaetales bacterium
AGAACGCCTTTCTTCGTTTTTAGGGGAGGATAGGATTATGTGTGGTTTCGTTGGAATGTTTGACATTGCTAAAGATGCATCATCATATAGAGATGGTGTTAAGGAGATGTCTAGAAAGATACGTCACCGTGGACCAGATTGGTCTGGAATTTTTACCGGTCCTGATTGTGTGATCTCACATGAAAGACTTTCAATTGTTGATCCACTTTCTGGAAAGCAACCACTTTATAGTAAAGATGGAAAGCTTGTACTTGCTGCAAATGGTGAGATTTACAACCATCAAGAGATTAGAGACCGCTACAAGGGAAAGTATGAATTCTTAACAAAATCAGACTGTGAAGTAATCCTAGCACTTTATCAAGATAAGGGGTGTGACTTCTTAGAAGAATTAAATGGTATTTTTGCATTCTGTTTATATGATAGCGAAAAGGATACTTATATGGTTGCACGTGACCACATTGGTATCATTCCTCTCTATCAAGGATGGGATAGTGAAGGACATTACTATGTAGCTTCAGAGTTAAAGGCATTAGAAGGTAAGTGTTCTACTATTACAGAGTTTATGCCTGGAACATATTTTTCTTCAGAAACTGGTAAAACTGTGCAGTGGTATAAAAGAGATTGGGAAAGCTATGAGAATGTAAAAGATAACGATGCATCTGTTGAGAAATTAAGAACAGCATTAGAGGAAGCTGTAAAAAGACAGATGATGAGTGATGTACCTTATGGTGTACTATTATCAGGTGGTCTTGATAGCTCAATAATTGCAGCAGTTACAGCAAAGTTTGCTAAAAATAGAATTGAAAGTGGTGATGCAGAAGCAGCTTGGTGGCCACGTTTACACTCCTTTGCAATTGGTCTTGAAGGTTCTCCAGACTTAATTGCAGCAAGAAAGGCTGCAGACTTTATTGGAACTGTTCACCATGAAGTACACTTTACAATTCAAGAAGCTTTAGATGCAATTGATGATGTAATATACCACCTTGAAACCTATGATATTACTACAGTAAGAGCCTCTACTCCAATGTTCTTACTTGCAAGAGTAATTAAAAGTATGGGTATTAAAATGGTTCTTTCAGGAGAAGGCTCAGATGAATTATTTGGTGGATATCTATACTTCCATAAAGCACCTAATGCAAAAGAATTCCATGAGGAAACAGTTAGAAAGTTGTCAAAGCTACACCTTTATGACTGTTTAAGAGCAAATAAAGCACTTGCAGCTTGGGGTGTCGAAGGAAGAGTACCATTTCTTGATAAAGAATTTATGGATACAGCAATGCGCTTAAATCCTAAGGCTAAGATGGCTGTTGATGAAAATGGTAACCACAGAATTGAGAAGTGGATATTAAGAGAAGCTTTTAAGGATTACCTACCTGAAGAAATTGTTTGGAGACAGAAAGAGCAGTTTAGTGATGGTGTAGGTTACTCTTGGATTGACACTTTAAAGAAACTTACTAGCCAAGAAGTAAGTGATGCTCAATTTGCTCTTGCTGATAAGAGATTCCCAATTAATACTCCAGCTACAAAAGAGGAGTATTACTATCGTTCTATCTTTGCTCGCCACTTCCCATCTGAATCAGCAGCTAAGTGTGTACCACATGAAGCTTCTGTTGCTTGTTCTACTGCTAAAGCTCTTGAATGGGATGAAGCATTTAAACATATGAATGAGCCATCAGGAAGGGCTGTTGCAGGAGTACACGATAAAGCATATTAATTAACTAAATATCAATAGGAGTTGGGTTGAACTTTACCATGTGTATATGGTCTTCCCAAACTCCATTGATGTATAAATAATTTTTTGAATAACCTTCCTCAGTAAAGCCACACTTTTCTAAAACTCTCTTTGAAGCAATATTTCTTGGCATTACATTTGCTTCAATTCTATGAAGCTTAAGTTCTTCAAAAGCGTATTTAGTAATTTGATTAACACAATAAGTCATATAACCTTTATTAATGTAATCTTTATCTAAGCTATAGCCTAAGAAACAAGAATGAAAACAACCTCTAACAATGTTGTTTAAAGCAATTGTTCCAATTACCTTATCATCTTTAGTAATGTAAAACCTAACACCAGTTCCATCCTTTTCATTTTTAATTGCTCTCTTTAAGAGTATTTCAATTGAGGAAAGAGAAAAGAATTCAGCTTTTCTTTTGCTTTCAAATGGAGCTAAAAACTCCCGATTTCTTATGTAGTAATCAAGGATTAATGGTGCAAGTTTCTTGTTAGCTTTTACTAGTTTTATCATAGCTTTATTTTATCACATACAATTGATAATTAACGAGTATTTGAAATACTTTAAATTGTGATATATTATAATAGTAACAAATAGTAACAAAACGTAACAAAATAGAAAAAGAGTAACAAATAGTAACAAAAATTATTTAATGTATTGAGTAAAACAATTATTGACGCATCTCCATAAACTTTGTTTGGGTAGAATTGTTTGAAAATCTTATTCTTTTTTTGATACCTCTTTATCAAGACGCCAAGGTGAATAAAACTCAATAATAATTATTCATTGCTTGACACATATTAAGAATTATTGCAATCTTTCTCACGGATAGGAACAATTATGTATACTTGTGGATTTTACATGTGCATGTCTATGATGATGACCCCGGTTAATGCTGAGGGCTTTTCCTGTCTGTGATAAAGAAATAAATAAAAACGGATAACGGAGAGCCTAGGAGCTCTCCATTTTTTTTTGTGAGGATGAGATGATAGAGATTGAGAATGTGACAAAAATCTTTAGGACTAAAGCAGGAACTGTAGAAGCGCTAAAAGATGTGTCTCTAAAGATTGAAAAGGGAGAAACCTATGGTGTTATAGGTTACTCAGGTGCGGGTAAGTCTACACTTGTTAGATGTATCAACTTCTTAGAAATTCCAGATATTGGTAGTGTAACAATTGATGGAACTAAAATTGAAATTGATAATGAAAAACTTTACTTAGTTAAAGATGGTGAAAAGACAAAGTTTACTGAAAAGAATTTAAATAAACTTAGAAGTTCAATTGGTATGATTTTCCAGCACTTTAATCTTCTCGATAGATCAAATGTTTTTGATAATATCGCTTATCCTCTAAAGCACACAGGAAAGAGTAAACAGGAAATTCACGATAGGGTATTTGAGCTTCTAGAGCTTGTTGGTCTTGAATCAAAGGTAAATGCATATCCTTGTGAACTCTCAGGTGGACAAAAGCAAAGAGTTGCTATTGCAAGAGCTTTAGCTAATAACCCTAAGATTCTACTCTCTGATGAAGCAACTAGTGCACTTGATCCTGATGCAACAGAATCAATTTTAAATCTTTTGAAAGATTTAAATAAAAAACTAGGTGTAACAATTGTTGTAATTACACATGAAATGGGTGTAATAAAATCAATTTGTGACCGTGTTGCAGTAATGGAAAAAGGTAAGGTTGTTGAAGAA
>JAQYFM010000240.1 GCA_028723145.1 Spirochaetales bacterium
ATTGGATAGCAATAATATTATCCTTCTCAAGAGCTTCAATTAATCCATCATCGCTATAGCCTGAAGCAATTAATCCCTTGCCAAGCGTTTTAACACCTTGGTGGTGAAGACTATTTACTCTTAAGAAGCTTCCAAAAATACTATAAAGCTGAGTATTTTCTTTAATATTTAAACCATGACATGGATTTTCATAGTCATCATAGTGCTTATGATTTTTGTTTTCTAAATCTTGATATAATGTTCCTCCAAAAGCAACATTAATTAGTTGAAAACCTCTACAGATACCCAATATTGGCTTATTATGCTTTATTGCTGCTTTCAATAAAGCGAGATGAAATTCATCTTCAAAGGTATCGGTAGGACCACAAGCATTATCTTTTTCTTCCCCATAAAATGAAGGATCTATATCTTTTCCACCTTGAAAGAGTAAGCCGTCAACAATACCCATGTACTCTTCAATGTCTTCTGTTGGTAAAAGTAATAAAGGAATGCCTCCTGCTAAGGAGACAGACCTAAGATATGAATCACTTGTAATGTACCAAGAGTAATGGAAAGCACTAGGTTTGTTATCGTTTATTCTTTCTGAAACAATTCCTATTATTGGTTTTCTCATAAGCTTTTTAATAAGTGTCTTAAGAAACCCATTGTTCTAACAGCACTGTCATATTCGATGTGTTCATTTACAGAGTGAACATCAAATAAGTTTGGTCCGATAGATACAGAGTCCATGCCTGGAACAAGTGAGTTTATAATACCACATTCAAGACCTGCATGAATGCAAGTTACTACTGCGTCCTTTCCTGTATAGTTCTTATACTCTTCTACAACCTTATTGGTTAGTGCACTATTAGTATTAGGAGCCCAAGAAGGATATGAGTCGTTATAAATAACCTTAAAGCCCATAAGTTCAAATGCAGCACCAACTCTAAGAGCAGTTTCTTCTTTAGCACTTTCAACTAAAGATCGTGTTGATGAAAGAGCAGTAAGTTTACCATCTTTGTAGCTAATAATAGCAATGTTGTTTGAAGATTCAACAACACCCTTTACTGACTGGCTCATTGCTTGAACACCATTTGGAGCAAGGTAAATAGCTTCAATGAATGCAACAGAAGTTTTATTTTTAATAGCTTCTTTAGGCATATCTTCTAAGCGTTCAAGAGTGATAGTAATACCTGGATCTTGGATTTTATACTCGTTTTTAATATCCGCTGTAATATTTTCAACAATAATTTTTATTGTCTCTTCATCTTCTTTATCAACTACAAATGTTGCATAAGCAGATGATGGTATTACATTACTTCTAGTTCCACCTTGGATATCTGTTAATGAGTAAATAGGGAAGCGATGCATTATTCTAGCTAAGAGTTTATTTGCATTTGCTCTTTCTTTATGAATTTCACCACCACTATGTCCTCCAAGAAGGCCAGAGATAGAAAGCTTTAAGTGAACACTATCTTTATCGATTTCCTTTAATTTTACCTTCTTTTCAACATTAATCTGTAGGCCACCTGCACAACCAATATAAATAATTCCTTCTTCTTCGCTATCAATATTAATAAGTTTTCTTGATCGAATTAAATCAGCTTCAACATTATTAGCTCCGAGAAGCTTTGACTCTTCGCATACTGTAAAAAGAGCTTCAAGAGGTGGCATTTGAGGATCGTTTTCTTCTAAGAGTGCTAAAGCAAATGCAACTGCTACACCATTATCAGCACCAAGAGAAGTATCCTTTGCTCTAATGTAGTTGCCGTCTAAAACAACTTCGATAGGATCTTTTGTAAAGTCATGTGTAGATCCTTCTCTTTTTACACAGACCATATCCATATGTCCTTGTAAGCAAATAGGATCTTTGCCTTTTGCTCCTTCTTTGAACATAATTACGTTTCCAATCTTATCTGTTTTTACTTCAATATTGCGTTCTTTTGCCCAAGAAATAAGATAGGCTCTAACACCTTCTTCATTTCCTGATTCGCGTGGAATATTTGAGATTGCTTGAAAGTATTCCCATACTTTTTTCTCTTCAAGTTTATCGTACCACATTTACAAACTCCTTACTTAGTAATCCTCTCTTAAGCTCTCCGTCAATAAATAAGCCACCAAGAGAGAAGTCTTGATTAATAATTGTAATGTTAGCTCTGTATCCTGGAATTAATGCACCCTTATGCTTGAAATCATAGATTCTAGCAGGGTTTGATGAAGCCATTTGAATAGCCTGGTCAATTGGAATTCCCCATGAAACAATATTCTTAATACCATTTAGAAGTGTTAACGCAGAACCAAGGAATAAATCAGGATTATCTCTACTTACAAATGCTCCATCCTTTAGTAATGCAGGAACGCCATTAGCAGTTAATTCTCCTTTCTTTTGCATGGTTGGTTTTAATGAGTCAGTAACCATTACAATATTACTAATTGGCTTTTCTCTTAAAAGTAATTTAATTAATTCAGGGTGTACATGAATACCATCACAAATAATTTCAGCCTTCATATCCTGCTGTATCATGATAGCACCTACACAACCTGGGTTGCGGTGGTGGAGACGGCTCATAGCATTAAAAAAGTGAGTAGTATGTAAAATACCACATTGCATACCATCCATAATATTTTCATATGTAGCATTTGTATGTCCAGCAAGTAGTACGATACCTCTCTTTTGAGCCTCTAGAGCTAAAGTTCTCATGTGCTTAAGCTCAGGAGCAATAGTCATTGCTACTATCTTGCCTTCACCAGCTTCATATAGCTTGTTAAAGACTTCAAGAGATACACTTTGTAATCCTTCTGGGGCTTGAGCTCCTATTCTTTCTGGAGAAATAAAAGGACCTTCAAGGTTAACACCTTCAATTATTGCACCTTTTTCTTTTCCCATTGCTGCAACAATAGCTTTTGTTGAAGCAATCATTTTATCAAGTGAATCTGTGTATACAGTTGGTAGGAATGAAGTAACACCATTATCGGCTAATGCTTCACTCATTCCTAAAATAGATTCAGGATCACAATCTTCTGTTCCATATCCCCCAATACCATGGAGGTGTGTATCGATTAATCCAGGAACAATGTAAGCTCCCTTAACATCGATGATTTTTGTCTCAGAATCATCAAAATTTTTTTCGCCAAAGCGGCGCATCCTAAATACATCATCTATATTACCATCGCTATCGATTGAGATTGCACAATCTTTAATGACAGCAACACCAGAAATAATAGTTCCGTTAATTAATACATATTTTATGCTCATAGTAAAATGATACAACTAAAACTAATGCTTTGCGAGAGATTTAACCCATTTTTCACTTCTGTATCTTGGATATACAACCAATATTTTTGCAACCTCTTCTAGTGATGTCATAGCAACAACAATGTAAATAGGTAAAGCCAAGAAAGCAGCCCCTATGAAGGCCATTGAAACACCAATAAGCCAAACACAAGATGTTTCTGCGATAAGAGAGTACCTTGTATCTCCACCAGAACGAAGAATACCGACGAAAAGTACCATGTTTAAACTACAAAGAGGTTGGAAAATAGCCTTTACATATAAACAATAAGTAGCCATTTTTCTAATTTCATCTGAGACTTTAAACCAGGACGTAAATGTTGATGCAAATATTGCCATAGATAACCCCATTAAGGTACCAACTAATAAAGCTATTTTAAGTGTTGTTTTCGCTCCTTTCTTCGCTCTATTTAAATCTCCGTTTCCAATTATCTGTCCAAGTACAATGGTTGTTGCATTTCCAAGTCCCATAATAAAGACAAAGAAGAAGTTTGCAATTGATTCTGAAACGTTTATACAAGCAAGAGTATCAACACCAAGTCTGGAATAACCAACCTTATATGCAGTCATTCCAAGAGACCAAAATATCTCATTTAATAGTACTGGAGAACATGTGATAATATACGTTTTGATAAATGATATATCCCACTTAAATGCATTAATAGATTTTATTCTAAAAGGTTCTTTCTTGATGTATGTGTATGTAAGGATTATCAACATCTCAATAAATCTTGAAATAGTTGTTGCAATTGCAGCTCCTCGTGCTCCAAGAGTAGGGAATGGTCCAATTCCAAATATTAATAAATAGTTTCCAATAGCGTTTAATGTGAGAGAAACGAAGGTTGCAGTTAAAGGTATTACAGCTTTCCCTACTGATCTAAATGCAATGCTATGGATAAATGATATAGCAAAAAATATGTAGCTAATTGCAACTAGACGTTGATATTCAGAACTAACAGAAACTACATCCGGAGTATCAGTAAAAATATAGACTATGTATTGAGGAGTAAAAAATGAGACTAAAGCAAAAATTAAAGAAGCAATAAAAGAAATAGTAAGAGCTAATGCTGTTACTTTTTGTAGGTCATTGTGCCTTCCTGCGCCATAGTATTGACTGAAAAATATTGATGCACCAGATGCAATACCAAAAATAAAAAGATTAACCAAAAAGAATATTTGGTTAGCAATACCAACTGCTGCAATTTGATTAGAACCTAGCTGACCTATCATTAAGGTATCTATAAAAGATAGAGATGATGAGAGTAGGTTTTGTAGCATTATTGGAAGTGCTATTGAAAAAAGAGTCTTAATAAATAATTTATCTTGAGTCATTGTTTAATATTTGCTTTAAAACAAATGTTTTGCAACCCATATAATTATTGCATGTGATTTAAAAACTGGGTTAACATATCGCTGTATGAAAAAAACATCAAATATTTTGTGTATTTTAAACCCTAATGCATCAAAGGGACAGGCTATAAAAAAAGTAGATGAAATAAAAAATGCTTTTGCAAAAAGAGAGCAAAGTGTTGATATTATCTTCACAAGTCAGAAAAAACAAGCAATTGTTCTAGCTTATCAAGGTGCAGAGGATGGTTATAATATTATCATTGCGGCTGGTGGTGATGGTACTGTAAATGAAGTTGCAAATGGAATATTAAAATCCAAAAAGAAAGTTTGTTTTGGAATAATACCTATTGGAAGAGGTAATGACTTTGCTTATATTGCAAAAATTCCAACAAATATTGATGATGCCGTAAATTTAATTTTAACTACTTCAGCAAATTATATTGATGTTGGTCTTCTATATTGTGGTAATGCACTTGATGGAAGATATTTTTTAAATGGTGCAGGCTTTGGGTTTGAGCCTCAAGTTAACTTTAAGGCTTCATCATATAGAAATCTAAATGGACCAATTAGCTACCTTGTTGCTTTTCTGTATTGTTTTTGTTTTATTCCTAAGCCATATGAAATTACGATGATTGTTGATGATAAAGACATAAGTTTAAAGACTCAGCAGATTTCTGTATGTAATGGCAGAAGAATGGGTGGTGCATTCATTATGGGGCCTAAAGCAGAAATAGCTGATGGTAAACTTGATGTAGTATATGCAAACCAACCGTTAAAGCGATTAAAGATAACAGCTTTAGCAATTAAATTTTTCTCTGGTACCCAATTAAAAACTAAATACATGAATATGGTAAATGCTAAAAATAGTGTTGAGATAAAGAGTAAAAAAGAAGAAATGTACATTCATGTTGATGGAGAAGAAATATCTAGAGATGCATCATTTTGTCGAATTGAGGTGATAAAAAAAGGATTAAGGCTTTTCTATAATGCTCAATAATATACAAAGTCCCTTTTTTGTTTATGATAATTATATATTGTAAATAAAAATAGAGGGACTAAAATTTTTGTTGACTTCGCTTTTGGAATGGATTATTCTATAGACTGAGTTTTTAGGCCTGTAAAGGTCATTTTTCTGTATATTTTGGGAGTTTTCGTGGTTAAAGATTTAGTTCCCTGCGTACATTTTTATGATCAGGATTTTGTCGATATGTATGACCGCACCTGGGTTTGGATTGAGGAAAACTGGATTCAAAACCAAGATGATGAGCTCTTTCCTAATGGATTCTTTGTCGGGTGCAAAAGTGACGAAATAAACTTGTTTGATAACTGTATGACCTCAATTTCTTTGTCTTACAGTAATCAAAGTTTTGATGCGTATTCTCTGATAGATTTTTTCTACAAACAACAGACAGAAGATGGTCAAATATTTGAGAAATATGATAGCAAAACATTTAAGCCAATTGTCAGTGATGATAACCCAAAAGGTATTTGTCCTCCTCTTTTGCCATATGTAGAATATTGCTTCTATCATAAGATTGGAAACAAAAAGAGACTTAAGGAAGTTGTACCATATCTTGAAAAGTATTTTAGTTTTCTAGTTTCTAATTTCCAATGTCCAAATGGACTTTTCCATGTGCCTTTAAGTGCTTGTCATTTAGGAAATGTACCTAGATACAATACATACTACCCTATCGATTTTAATGCGATGATGGCAGTTGCAGCACTTTATATGTCAAACATTGGTGATATTCTAAATGATAAAGAGTTAAGCTTCAGATATAAGAGAGTTTATTTCTCATTAAAAACACGTATCAACAGTATGATGTGGAGCGATGAAGATCACTTCTACTATGACATTGATAAAGATGAGAAGTTAATCAAAAATAAACACATTGGTTCTTATTGGACAATGCTTGCTGAAATTCCTAATGATGAATATGCAAGTTTCTTAATTGAGGATTTAAAAGATCCAAATGAGTTTGGTACTGATAACCCATTCCCATGTGTTCCAGTTTCTAATCCTTGCTTTAGTGAAGAAGGTAATGGATATTGTGGTGGTGTAGTTCCTTTCTACACTTATATGGTTATTAAGGGCTTAAATAAATATGATTCATTTATTTTTGCAAGAGAATGTGCAATTAGACATATGTACTTCATCCTTGATACCCTCCATCCAGATGGTGAAACAGTAGGTGATGTATGGGAATCCTATAAGCCAAATAAAGAAGGTGCTTCACTTTCTCTTGATGGTAATTTCGTAAATACGAAGAGATATCTTGCTATGATTAGTTTGATTACAATTACTTTAATGATTGAAAACATCATTGGTCTTGAGATTTCTCTTCCAAGAAAAACTGTTGACTGGACAATGACTAGTCTTGAGTCAATGGGTATTGAAAAACTATCGTTAAAGAGAAATAACATCACAATCTTATCTAATAAAAATATTAGAGGATGGGAAATTAGACTTGAGAGTGAAAAACTGTATTACTTCACAATCATGATTCTCGATGAAAATAAGAAAAAGACACTTCCAATCCCTTCTGGTAAGTGTTCGATGTTAATTGATAAGCTATGATTTCTTTAAGGACTTCTTTATAGGAGTCCTTTTTTTTAATAAAAAGTGAAACATTGTTTCATTTTTAACTTGAAAGTTAAAGATAACCATTTTATACTTATTGTATAAATGAGTTATTAATAAACGGAGGATAAATATCATGAACATGAAAGATTTCTCACTTGAGGGAAAAGTTGCATGGGTCACAGGTGCTTCTTATGGTATCGGATTTGCTATTGCTTCAGCTTTTGCAGCTGCTGGTGCAAAGATTGTTTTTAATGACCTTAAGCAGGAATTTGTTGATAAAGGTATGAAGGCATATGCTGATGCTGGTATTGAAGCTAAGGGTTATGTCTGTGATGTTACAAATGAAGAACAGGTAAATGCTACAGTTGCTCAGATTATAAGCGAATTTGGTAAAATTGATATTCTTGTTAACAATGCAGGTATCATTAAGAGAATCCCAATGTGTGATATGTCTGCTGCAGATTTCAGACAGGTAATTGATGTTGACCTCAATGCACCATTTATTTGTGCTAAGGCAGTTATCCCTAACATGATTCAAAATGGTCATGGTAAGATTATCAACATCTGTTCAATGATGAGTGAACTTGGTCGTGAAACAGTTAGTGCTTATGCAGCTGCTAAGGGCGGCCTCAAGATGCTCACAAAGAACATTGCTTCTGAATATGGTGAATTCAACATCCAGTGTAATGGTATTGGACCAGGATACATTGCTACACCTCAGACAGCTCCATTAAGAGAGATTCAGCCAGATGGTTCACGTCATCCATTTGACCAATTTATCATTGCAAAGACTCCAGCAGCTCGTTGGGGTAATCCTGAAGACCTCCAGGGTCCAGCAGTATTCCTTGCAAGTGATGCTTCAAACTTTGTTAATGGTCATATCTTATACGTTGATGGTGGTATTCTTGCTTATATTGGTAAGCAGCCTAAGTAATAAGTTTTGACTATTGCTTCAAGCAGCCTTCATTCTTTCGAGGGCTGTTCTTTTTTTTACTTTTTTCCTATAAAGTATTCATTGTCATGAAAAAAATATTAATTTTAATCTTACTAACTCTACTATTATTTTCTTGTTCAAATGAAAAAGCTAAAGACACAATCAATGTAGCTCTTTCACAGGAAATGCCCACTCTAGATGTGCATAGAAACTCCTCACAAGTAATTAGATACATTTTATGTGGAAATACTTTAGAGCGATTAATTGATCTAGATGAGAATGGTAATATAGTAACAACATTAGCAAAAAGCTATTCTCAAAGTAATGGCGGCAGGAAGTGGAGTTTTATAATTAAAGATGATGTAATGCTTCATAATGGTAGAATCATGAATAGCGAAGACGTTGTTTTATCTTTAAATCGCTGGATTGAATACTATCCTGCGATAAAGAAGATTGCAGGATCTTCTAGGTTTTCAGCTAATAATAATGAAGTATTTATTGAGTTTGATAATCCTGTAATATTTTTTGATCAAATAATGGCTTCAAGTCCATATGCTGCAGTTGTAATAGCTAAGGAAGCTCTTGAGAAAACAGATGATAAAGGTTTTTTAACCTCTTATATTGGAACAGGACCATATATATTCGAAAAATATGAATCGGGACAAGCTGTTACCTTAAAGCGATTTGAAAACTATAAAGGTGAAAAGCTGGCAAAGGTTGAGACAATAAAATATCACTTTGTTCCAGATAGTGTAGTAAGGACACTTGGATGTGAAAGTGGAAAGTATGATTTTATTAATGATGTAATGAGCTCTGACTTTGAAAGGCTAAAGAAAAATGATGATTTAGTTCTTTCATTAGGTGATGAAGCTGGTTCTTTTGTTTTGCTTTTTAACAAAAAAGGGCCTCTTGCAAAAGAAAATTATATTCGAAGTGCTGTAAATTATGCACTTGATTTAAATGGTGTTATGAAATCTTGTTATGGAGATGAAGGATATACTTTAAATCCTAGCTATATGGAAGAGTGGCAAAAGATTTGGTTAGTTGATGGAATTGAAGAATATTACAACATCAATGATAAAGAAAAAGCAAGAAAGATTTTAGCTGAAAATGGCTATGATGATAGTGTTTTCACAATCTTAACAAGTAACCTTTCTAATATGGATAAGAGTGCTCTATTTATAAAGGATGAGCTAGAAAAGATTGGTATGAAGGTTGAAGTAATTATTGTTGATTGGTCAACAATGATGGCTTATAGAAGTGATCCAGATAAATATGATCTTTGCATTACTGCGATGACAAGTGTCCCTGTACCATCTTTAAAATTATATTTTGATCCTGAATATGCAGGGTGGTCTGATGATGAAAAACTGCAAAACTTACTAAAAGATTTTAATAGTAGTGAAGATTTAAGTAGTGCATTAAAGCTTTGGGAAGAAATTCAAATGTATTCATTTAAATACCTTCCTGTTATAGTAGCAGGCCACTATAACAGTGGATATTTATATAGAAAGGAGCTTAAAGGCGTTATAGAGAATAATGGGTTTTACTTCTATAACGCATATTTTTAGAAGTTAATTCTTCCTTTTATAGATCTTGCAAGGGTTAATCTATCGGCATACTCTAAGTCTCCTCCGATAGGAAGCCCTGCTGCAAGTCTTGATACAACAATATTTGTTGATGATAAAATATGTCTAATATATAGAGCTGTTGTATCACCTTCCTCTGTTGGGTTAGTAGCAATAATAACCTCTTTAAAAGAGCCCTCACTAATACGTTTCTTTAGTTCATTAAAAGAAAGATCATCAGGACCAATTCCATTGAGAGGGTCGATAGCACCACCTAATACATGAAAAAGACCATTGTAAATACCACTATTTGTAATAGTCATAACATCCTGTGGTTGCTCAACTACACAAAGTAATGTTTGGTCTCTTTTCACATCACTACAAATTTCACAAGGGTCTGATTCTGTATAGGCACCACAAATTGAACACTTGTGAATTTTTTCCTTTATAGTTCCAATAGCCTCTGAAAGCTTAACATTATATGTTTCATCACATTTTAGTAGGTGATACGCCATCCTTGTTGCACTCTTTGAGCCAACACCAGGGAGTCTAGAAAGCTGTTTGATTAAGTTTTCTAATGCATTCATTGTGGAAAGCCACCAAATAACTGACCTAAATCTTGAGTTTGTGATAACTTCTTTTCATCAAGCTTTTGCATTGCATCATTTACTGCTGCTACAACTAATACTTCCAAAGTTGATTTATCACCGATTTCATAAACTTGATTTGAAATAGAAACTCCCACAACTCTGTTTTTACCATTAACTGTTACTTCAACCATGCCAGCGCCAGAAGAACCTGTAACAACTAGTTTTTCCATTGAAGCTTCTAATTCTTTTACTTTTTCTTGAAGAATATTTAAATCAAATCCAAAAGGGTTTTGCATTTTTCCTCCTATTATTCACTTATTATTGTGCCTCTAAAGCAAGAAGCGATCTTTTCTAATGTTGGGTTCACTCTCTCTTTAGGCTTCTCAAAATAGTAGCTATTAATTGCTCCATCAAAGCCTGTAAGGTTAAAAAGGAGTTCCTTAATTAACTTTACATTATTTCTAATTGTTCTTGCAGGGAGCTGAGAATCAGTTCTTAACTCTAGAGTACCATCCTCTGCTAATAAACAATCATTAATATTGTTTAATGCATTCTGAAGCCCAAAGACACTTTCTACATCACTCATTTGTGAAATAGTTTTAATATCCTCAATGGTGGGAACTCTCTTTTCTTTATTGCTGTTTTCTTGTACTTCTACTACTTCCTCTTTTTGTTCAACAACAGGAGATGAAGGAGTAGGTTCTTCAACTTTTTTCTTTTCTTCTACCTTAGGCTGTTCGCTAATAGTTGAAGACGATACAACAGCTAATGCTCTTTCCTTTACAACAGTAACCTTTCCTGCTGTAACATCCTTTTTTAGCTCTTCAAGTTTTTTAACTAAATCCTCTGGAGAAGAAAGATAAGGAAGCTTTGAAAGACGTGATATAAAGAGTTCAACTTCAAATCTTGGAGATATTGAATATCTAATTTCTCTATATAGTTGTAGTAGTGATCTTAATGCTGCTTCAACTTGACTAGCTGTTAGTAGAGCAATGATTTCATCTGGAATTTCTTCCATCCTCATATTTAACATTTCTTCATTTGTAATACCTTGTTTAATAAAAAGGAGTGCTCTAAAGAATTGAGTTAAATCTCGAATACACTGTTCTACAGAAATGCCCTTAGAAAGAATTGAGTTAAAGATTCCAATTGCACTTGATACGTCATTTTTAAGTGTCGAAAGAACGATTGATGCAACTTGGTCACTTGAGACAAATCCTAATTTGTTTTTGATTTTCTCAAGTGTAATATGATCTTGTGAAAATGCAGCAACTTGGTCGAAGAGGGTATATGCATCACGCATAGAACCATTTCCTTCTCTTGCGATCCAGAAAAGTGCATCTTCATCAGCTTTGATATTCATTTCACTAGCAGCTTCTCTTAAACAACCTTTAATGGTTTCAAGTGGAATTAGTTGGAAGTGGAATTGCTGACATCGAGATCTAATTGTTGCAGGAACTTTTTGAAGTTCTGTAGTTGCAAAGATGAAAATTATGTACTCAGGTGGCTCTTCAATAGTTTTTAAAAGTGCATTAAAGGCACTAGTACTTAACATGTGCACTTCATCAATAATATAAATTTTATATCTTGAAGATTGTGGTGGAAATAATACTTCATCTTTAATTACTCTAATATCGTTAACACTTGTATTAGATGCACCATCAATTTCAATAACATCTACACTATAGCCTTGTGAAATTTCTTTACATGAAACACACTCTCCACAAGGATGAGCTGTAGGTCCATGTTCACAATTTAATGCTTTTGCAAGAAGGCGAGCAGAAGAGGTTTTACCAACACCTCTTGGGCCTGAGAAAAGATAAGCATGTGCTATTCTTCCGCTTTGTATGGCATTTTCTATAGTTGATACGACAAATTCCTGTCCGACTAATTTATCAAATGCTTGAGGTCTTTTCCTTGTCGCTGTTACTTCGTATGCCATTTTATCTCCTTAGAATAAGAAAAGTATAACATGAAAAAGAATCTTAAAGCCATTACCCCCTTTTCAAAAGTAAAAAAATCATTCATATTACAGGTAAAGAGAAGTTGTGGGTTTGTTAGGTTCGACTCCTAAGTCTTCTATAGCGACAGATCCCAGGCAATATACGCCTCCCAACCCCGTCAGGACAGGAATGTAGCAGCGGTCAGAGGATGTTATATGTGACCTGGTTCATTTGTCGCTTTTTTATTTGAAATAGATAATAATAAATGCGACTATATAATAAAGGGGAAAGAGTGGATTATTATAGTTGTATAGTTGCCTTCTCTTTATTAGCAATGCTTTGCCTTACTATGCTTGTAAAAGCTAATGTGCTAATAAAGGAAGAACAGAAAAAAAGATTTTATCTTTCTTATACTTTGATTATTATTTCCTTAATCTCAGAGTGGGGTGCAATAGCAATGAATGGCATGCCACTGTGGAGTATTTCTTTTCATAAATTTATTAAGCTAATTGATTACGTAATAACTCCTGTTGCAGGTATGTTCTTTTACCGACAAGTTTCAAATAAGAAATTAGATTTTTTCCCAATTTCAATAATGGTAATAAATTTAGCTATACAGATATGTTCTTTATTTACGGGCTGGACCTTTTACATTGATGATTTAAATATATATAGGCATGGAGAGTATTATTGGTTTTACATAATTATTTATATTCTTTCTATTATATATGTTGTTTATGGGTTTTTAACTTATAGTAAAGAATATACACAAAGGAATAAGGCTACTCTTTATTTAATTGTCCTTACATGTTTAGTTGGTATTGGTTTTCAAGAGTTGGTTAGTAATAATATTCGAACAACCTGCTTATCTCTCTCAGTATGTTCTATTTTACTATACATCTATTATATAGATTTCCTTATTCAAAGAAGTGATAAACAAATAGTAGAGCAAAAACAACAACTTGAACATGATGCACTTACAGGACTGTTTAATAGATTTTCATTTGAAAAAACAATTCATATGTCTCAACAACATTTTATGATTAGAGATCTTACAGTTTTTGCTTTTGATATCAATGGCTTAAAAAGAGTAAATGATACTTATGGTCATGATGCTGGTGATGAATTAATTATTAGTGCCGCAAATATAATAATGAATGTTTTCTCATCATATGGTAAGTGCTTTAGAATAGGTGGAGATGAGATGGTCGCTATTGTATTACTTCGAGAAGAAGATATTTCAAGTATACTAACAGAATTTGATACTAAGATGGATAATTGGAAGGGAGTATATTCAGATAAATTATCGATTGCTTATGGCTATGTGAGAGCTGATCACCATCCAAGTAAAAACCTTGAAGAGTTATATAAACTTGCTGACCACTATATGTATGAAAATAAAATGATGTATTACCAAAAGCAATAAAAAACGGAGAGGGGGGGATTCGAACCCCCGAAGGCTTTTGACCTTACACGACTTCCAATCGTGCACCTTCGACCACTCGGACACCTCTCCAGTTAGTAATCATAGTACAGTTATTTCGGAGAGAGAGGGATTCGAACCCTCGATGCAGCTTAGCCACATAACGGATTTCGAGTCCGTCTCCTTCGACCTCTCGGACATCTCTCCAAGATATAAAGACGAATAATAATTGTACTAGCTTGCTCAATTTAGCTTTTTTGAGAGAAATTATCAAGTATTGAATTAATATTTAAGAAATGTCATTAAATAAAAATACACTATTATTATCCT
>JAQYFM010000241.1 GCA_028723145.1 Spirochaetales bacterium
TTCATCATTATTCTAAAGCTATTAAAAAGGTATGATAATATACTTGTAATAATTGATACTAATAGTGCAAGGAAAAATCCTGATAAAATTCTTATACAGGTAAATATTATATTTTCCCAATATTCCCTTTCAAAAAATAATTCTTTTAACCTTAAAATAACCTTGATAGGTGAGACAAGAAGAATCTCCTCACCTATCCACATAGCAACCATTTGCCAAATAATTAAGTACAAAAATACACTTAACGTGTATTTAACTTTATCAGTAGTAGAACTCTTCACTAGGAAGAACTCCTCCAACACTCTTAGGATTTGCATCAAAGAGTACTTTTAAATATCCAGGTAATATAGCTTTCATTTCGTCGCCAGTAATACAAACAATATTACAATATGGAAGTGCTTTTTGAGCAACCTTCTCAGGTATAATTCCAATTTCACCAATTAATCTTGCACCTTCATTAATATTTGAATTTACAAACTCTGTACTCATTTTGTAGCTCTCTAAGAAGTTATCAACTGCTTTTTTATTTTCATTAATAAACTCTGTTCTAGCAACAACAACACCAGTTAATAGAGCACTTTCAGGAGAAACCTTATCCCATTCCTTATTTAAATCGAGTGCTATTCTAATTGATAGATTTTGAACCATAGCAGTAGTTGCAAATGGCTGAGGAAGAAGAGCTACTGCATTTGGATCCTTTAAAAGAGCAGCAACACACTCTGTATGCTCACTCTTCCACTCAATAGGAAGATTTGCTAGTCCATTTTGTTCTAAAATGAAGTTTAAAGCATACTCAGGTGTTGATCCTTTACCAGATGAATAAATAGTTTTTCCCTTTAAATCCTCTAGATTATTAACACTATTTCCATTTTCACAAATATATAAAACTCCAAGTGTATTAACAGCAATTACCTGAACCTTTCCCTTTGTACTATTATAAATAACAGCAGCAAGATTTGCTGGAAGAGCTGCGATATCAACTTCCCCCTTAACTAGCATTGGTGTAATTTCTGTAGGCGCACCAACAATTTTAAACTCATAGTTATTTCCATTAACGCTTGAGGTCTTACTTTCATCCATAAGCTTAACCATACCCATAGCAGTAGGTCCCTTGAGAGCTACAACCTTTACATTAGTTGGATTTAATACAGAATAATCTGCATCCTCTTTTGCACCCATTGCAAATGCTGATAAGCAAAGGGTAGTAATTAAAACAAATAATAGTAGTTTTTTCATTCCTATATCTCCTTAAGTTTTTCAATATCTTTAATTAATATTTTGTGTCCCTTAGTCTCAATTGCTCCACGATCTTCAAAGTACTTTAACTCTTTAAAAAGCGCACTTCTTGCAATTGCAAGATATGATGCAAGCTGAGTTCGTGAAGAAAATTCAATATTTTTAGTTAAAAGATAACTTCTCACCTTCTCTCTACTACTTTCTTTAGTTAATAAATCGATACGAGAAAGTAAAAAAGAAATACGAGAGTTCATAAAGGTGCAGTATAAAGTTAATGCCTCTTCATTTTTTAATAGCTTTTTCCTAAATACTTCTTTTGAAACAAAGATAAGTATGGAGTCTTCAAGACAGCTAAGCTTTGTCTTTAAGCGCTCATCACAAAATAGATTTGAAACTCCATATACACTGTTTTGTTTTAATAGCTGGATTAGAGTTCCATTAGCACTTCTTACTTCTACTAAGCCACTTTTAATTAATACAACGCTAGATAGCTTAGCTTCATCATCAACTAAGTGTCCCTTTCTTGCATTAATAATTTCTATATCTTCCTTTACAAAGGAGAGCAGATTAAAAAGCTCAACTATTTCCATAGCTAGTATGCTATACTAGTTAAAACCTTATTTCAAGCACTTAAATTGGTCTATTTTTAGACTTTTAATGATGTATACTTTGCTCTATACTCTCTTGGAGATAACCCATAATACTCTTTAAAGGCATAAGAAAATGATGAAAGCCTACTATAGCCTAATAAAGATGAGACTATATCAACAGATTGAACAGAGTTAATAAGCATTACCTTTGCTTGCTGCATTTTCATATCTGTAATTATGTCTCCTGGGGTTTTATTATATAACTCCTGGCAAATTCGAGTTAAATGGCTCTTAGAATAACCAGTTTCTTTACAAAGTCTATCTAAAGACCAATCATCAGAAATTGTACGTGATATGCGTACCCAAAGCTGAGAAAGCTCCTGCCTATGACGATGGCTTGATCTGCTTTCACTAAAGGCAACAGCCCTTTCCATGCTTATTAAAAAGAGCTCTTCATATTTTTCCATAGCGCCTTCACTTCTATGATCTTGATATAGCTCTTCACGAAAGATCCCTTGAACGTTATTTCTTAGCTCTTCGATATTATTAAATTGTCTTACCTCGTAATCGGAAAATGGAGGAATAAATATAGGCGAGTCTCCCCAAATAGTAATCCAAAGCATCTCCCAAACTTGACCCTTTGGAGTATATTCATAGTGCCCTTGTCCTTGAGGGGCACTAATAAAGACTTCTCCAGGTCCAACCTTTATTTCTTGTCCATCATCCATTATTATCACTCCACTTCCAGAAAGTGTAAAAACAAATGCAGAAAACCCTCTATGGGGAGTTCTCCATAGCCAAAAATCATCAGTTAAATGACCATAGCCTCCTTGCTTTACTCTTGCATTAAAAAATGGTGGAGCTTCTATAATTTTAGATGACATATGACGATTATCGATAAAGGTACTTGGTTCATGAACTGTTTCACGGGTAAATCTCATATAGGTAATAATAACATAAATGAGAATTTTTCGAAAGTTTTTGAGTATATATAGAATTGTTATTACTACTTATATACCAGTATCATGTGAGTGCTATAAATTACAATTATTTAGGAGAGAAAATGTCAGATTTTCCTTATGATCCATGGCAGAAGTGTCAAACAAGATCTGGACTTGCTGCTGATTTAGTAATTTCTGCACTACAAAAAGAAATAAGAAGAAACAATGCAGAAAATGCTGCTACCTTAGCATATGAAATGCTAATTACCAGTGAAGATATGGAAGAATATCTTTGGTTTAGATTAAAGACTATCAGTGTTGAGGATGTAGGACTTGCTAATCCTATGGCTGCTGTATTAGTTGGTATTCTTGACTACATGAGAAAAACCTTTAAGCAACCAGGTGATAGAGGTCTCTTAGCTATTCATGCTGTTAGATACCTTTGTCAAAGTCAAAAGGATCGTTCAAGTGACGAGATGTATAACTGGATTATGAAGGAGTATAAAAGAGGTAATTTAAAGCCTATTATTCCTGATTATGCAGTTGATAAGCATACTCTAAAAGGTCAAATGGAAGGTAGAAATGAAGATGATTTCTACTCAACCGGCTCACAGGTATCTCCTGAGTGGGAAGATAGAGATAAGACCTATCGTGAAAGAATTTTAAAAATCTTAGAAGAAGATAAAAAACAAAACTAATATTAAGGAAAGAAAAAATGAAAAAAGCTCTCATCACATTAATGCTTGTTGCAATTTGTGTTACAGCAGTTTTTGCTTCAGGTGCTTCAGAACAGAAGCAGGAAGCACGTGTTGTTACAACAGTTTGCCGCGCAAGCTATGTAAACGAAGAATGGTTTAAAAACATGAATGCAGCTTTCGAAGCTGAAACAGGTATTCATGTAGACGTTCAGCCTACTCCAGGTAATGATGCTGACCACGATGCAAAGCTAAACATCGACCTTCTTGCTGGTAGCACAATTGACGTTATTCCTTCACTCGGACCTAAGTTCTACTACAACAGAGCAGATGCAGGTTATTTTGTAGCCTTAGATGATTTAATTGCATCAAAGGGCACCGATGCTACTAAAATATGGGGCTCTTACCTTCCTTACAGCGATGATGGACACTACTATGCTGTTCCATACAAGCAGGAAGTTTACTGTGTATTCTACAACAAAGCTCTCTTCGATAAAGCAGGTGTTCCTTACCCACAGGGTCCATGGACATGGGATGAGTATGTTGAGACAGCTAAGAAAGTAACAAACCTTTCAGAAGGTATCTATGGTTCATACATGAACATTGAAAACCCATGGTTCATCCTTTCAGCTAAGCAAAAGAATATTCCTCTTTATAAAGAAGATGGTACATGTAACTTCGATGCACCAGAGTTCAGAGAATCAATTGAGTGGTATAAGAGCCTTGGTAACGATCTTAAAGTTCAGATGCCTGTTGACGAAGTAGTTAACGAAAATGCTAGTTGGAACTACTATGCAATGGCAGGTGACCACCTTGCTCTCTTTGTTCAGGGTAACTGGTTTACAAGACTTTTAAATAGCCAGACAGACTATCCTAAAGATTGGGATTACGGTGTAGCTCCTACTCCAAGTGCAGGAGAAGATGGTAATAATAACTTCGTATCAATGGGTTATTACTCAATTAACAAGAATGCAGAGCACCCAGAAGAAGCTCTTGAATACCTCCTTTGGCTTGGTCAGAACCAGTGGAAGTATGAAGGCCAAATCCCAGCTCTTGCTTCATTAACAGCTGAAGAGCAGAACCAGGTATTCTCTGCAATTGCAGATGCTTCTCACGGTCAGGTTACCGTATCAGACCTCTATGAAAACTTCATGAACACAGGAATGGGCGTTGCTCAGTCTGATATCATTGGACCAGCTGCAGATGAGTATAACAGAATCGTTAACGATGAAGTTGCTGCTTACTGCATGGACTTACAGGATATCGATACAACAATTAGCAAGATTTGTTCTCGTGTAAACGAAGCAATTAAGAACGTACAGTAATTAGGAAAAGCTAGAAAATGGCAAAGATGGAAAAAAAGAACGATAAGAGTGCATACCTCTTTATCCTTCCCTTCTTGCTCATGTTCATAATATATAAGCTTTATCCAATGGTTTATGGATTTGCTGTTAGCTTCTTAGATAGAAATTCTACTAAGAAGCTCAGCTCAAATGATATCGTTTGGTTTAAGAACTATATAAATGTACTAAGTAGCAAGACATTCTGGGAAACACTTGGAAGATCATTTTATTTTGCAGCTGTTTACACTGCAGTTGTAATGATATTTGGTTTTCTATTTGGTGTACTCTTTAACAATGAGTTTAAGGGACGTAAGATTGTTAGGACAATGTTCTACATGCCTTATGTAACAAATATTATTGCAATTGGTATCGTCTTTAAATACCTTTTGAACCCAACAAAAGGTCCTGTTAATGCCATTTTCCGCCTATTTGGACAAACTGGACCAAAGTGGCTTTCCAGTCCTGAAATGGCTCTGCCAACTGCTGCTGTAATTGGAGCTTGGTTGGCACTAGCCTTTAACATTATTACAGTACTCGCAGCCCTTCAGGAAATCCCAAAAGACCTCTATGAGGTTGCCGAGATCGAAGGTGTAACCTTCTTCCAAAAGCTTTGGTATATTATTCTACCAATGCTAAAGCCTGCTCTTTTTATGCTTTTGACAATTACTGTTATCAATTCATTTAAGAGCTACACAACTATTGTAGGTCTCACCGCAGGTGGTCCAGGCACATCAACAAGAACGCTTTCATATCAAATCTATGAAGACGCATTTACTTATATGAAGTTTAGTATTGCCTCTGCAGAAGGTGTATTGCTCACTATCATGATAGTTGCAATAAATACAGCTCTAAACAAAGTGAGGGATGTATGGGGAAAATGATAAAACAAAAAGAACCTCTAAACTTATTTGCAATTATTATGTGGATTCTAGGTATTCTATCGCTTTTTCCATTTATCATGATGATAGTAATATCATTTAGAACAAGTGGTGATGCTTATAAACCTATTTTTGCGTCCGTACAGCCTACA
>JAQYFM010000242.1 GCA_028723145.1 Spirochaetales bacterium
CAAGGATCTTCATACACATATAGCGGTACTGACAAAAATGTTTTTACAATTAATGGAGGAACCATTAATAGAAAAAATAACTATAATTTATACATTAGTTCAGGAAGCAAAATACCAACAGTAGTAAACATTAAAGCCGGAATAGACTTTAAATGTAACACTGTCGACGGAATTACTGTCAATAAAGACTACACTGAGTAACTCTTAAAAAATCGATTTCATTATCCTTTTGATAAGAAAGGCATTTCGGAACGATAAAGAGTTTTGTGTTATCAAATAATTACAGGTTCTTATAATGCTGCCCCTCAGCATTTAAGATAGATCGATCTTTCTCCCTTGGTAAGCTCACATGCCAAGGGAGATTTGTTATGTTTATGACAAAATGTAACAAATTGTCATAATAGTTATAATTTGTAACCTTTACTTATCTTGCTTTTTTTATCATATTTGGATACATATATTGCTTGTTGTATAATTACAACTTTATTGTATTTATGGAGTTATGAGAAAAGGAAGATTATTAATGCTTCTTCTAATAGCACTGATTTTATTTTCATGTGCTATAACACCTGAGGAAGAAGAAAGAAAAGAGTTAGTACCTGCTCTGAAATATATAGAGAGTCCTAAGAACGTGAGAGTTATTAGTGACTGTCAAAACGGCAGGATTGAATTAGTGTGGGATGATGTAGATAACGCAACACACTATATAGTTGAATATTTAAGTGCTACAGATTACCTATCAGGAAAAGAGATGAAAAAGTATGCAACAACAGCTAATACTTTTTCTCTATCAACCTTTCCAAATGAAAATGATAAACGCTTTGTATTTAGAGTAAAAGCAGCATCAAAGTTACAATCAAGAGTACTTGAGTCAGCGTATAGTGATATCTATGAAGGTGCCATTGTTGATAATGTAAATGTAACACCAATAATTAAGGATTCAATTTTAAGTTTCTACACATCATATCAAAAGATTGGTTCTATTCTAACAGCCGGAGATATCATCGATTGTAAGGTTTACTTTTATTTGGGTGACTACACACAAGATGATATTCCATCTGATGCAGAGGTAATAACTAATTGTTACATTGGTTCAAATGAAACAATTACAGTTACTGCAGTATTAACCTGTAATGGTCAAATTGTTCAAAAGAAGGCAGTTTCAGTTTCTTCTGATGTGTCTTATCAACCATCTGCAATTAAAAGTATAAATGTAATAAATAACCAAACAGATGGAATCCATCTTTCTTGGGTAAGCCCTGGAATAAATTCGGGCTTAACTAACACTAAAATTTTATTCTTAGTAGAACGCTCTTTAGTTGGTTCATCAACTTGGGATATAGTTAGAAATGAGTTAAATGAAGAGTATTTTGAACCAGATGATAGTACTAATCTTGAAAAAGAATCATATGAAATGTCTATCATCGATAATAAAGCTCTTCCAAATCAAGATTATGATTACCGTGTAACAACTTGTTATAAAATTAGTGCAGGTGAAAACTCTTATTTCACAACTGAGGTTGTAACAGACAATAACACCATTAAAAATTGTTATCGTGCCGATACAAAGGTTAAATCCTTTGTATTAACTCAGGAAGAAACAATAGGAAATGGTAGGATTTGTACCTTTAACATAGAAACCTTTCATGAGCTACCACCTTCTTCAAGTATAGTAATAAATAGAAAACTAATTGATACAATATCATCAAGTGAAATTGATAATGAGTTATCAAAGAGCTTTGATAACCCAAATAATCCATTTACTGACACAATTGTGTTAAGTGAAGAACAAAGAAGAGATCCTAAAAGTTTCTTCTACACAGTAAAAATTGATTTTCCTGATAGTGATAACGAAGAATATACTGCAACTTATCAAAATGGGGGACAAGCTTTCATTCAATTTAAGGGTGAAGATATTATTCCAATAATTGTTGAAAACTCATTAAATGCTACAGCAAATGAAAGTGCACTAAATGATAAAATTAAATTAACATGGAGCGTTAATCCAAATTTAGTTTTCCCTGATTTCGATACAAACAAAATTACATACACAGTATATGAACAAAATAGTGATATGAACTACTCTGTTCTTGCATCAGGAATCCCATTTGATACTCCATATTATGAATTTAGTGTTACTCCTGGATACTCAAGTTACTACATAGTAAAGCCTGTTTATACAGCTAATGCAGAAGATAGTGATTATAAATATGTAAGAAACTATCCTGCTTCTAACTCTGTATATGGAAGTGCATTAGAAACTGTTAAGAACTTAAAGGCTTCAATTAATAGTTATAACGATAAGGTCTTGGTTACTTGGGATAGCGTTGAAAACGCTAAGGGGTATCAAGTTTGTTATCTTGATAAAGAAGTATTTGTAGAAGAAAGTAAATACGAAATTTTAGATATCCCAGAGAATATGTTTGGCCAAGATATCTCTATAAAGGTAAAAGTTGTTAGTAGTGATGACTCAGTGTCAGCAGATGGACCAGAAACAATAGGTAAAGTATTAGGTGGAATTATCCCTATTGTTGATTCAAGAGCTAAGGAGATAGTAGTAACATGGGCACCAATTGAAGGTGCAACTAGATATCTTGTATCTGTATACCCTGAAGTAAATGGAAGTTCTACCATTAAAACTGCAGTTGTTGATGCTGCAAATGAATTAAGATTTATTTTAAAATCAAGTGATGTTGAATCAATTACAGGACTTGATAATCCTCTCTCCCGTGATTACTACTTCTCTGTAAAAGCATATGTTGGGTCAACACCTGCAAAAGCAGAAAATTTAGTAAAAGGACATTGGATAAAAGCACCAACAGAGATAACTGCTACTAAATCACAATATAGAGATATGGTACAGCTTTCTTGGGAAGCTTTAGATAACGTAACCGGTTATAACGTCTACTATAGAGATGACGGTTTAACTTGGCATCATCTAAATTACACAACCTCAAATACAACCAATGATATTAATGTATCTGGAATCAGAGAGTACTCTGTTTCTACCGTTATTGGAGAAGAAGAAGGTCCAATCCAGATAAGTAGCCTGCGTGATAGCAACAGTAACTATAGCTCAAATGTAGGATATCCTATAATGACACCTACAAGGTTAACTGTATCAGACTTAGGAAATAATATTATTTCTGTCTCCTTTAAACCAGTTTTAGATGCAACAGGATATATTGTAAGTATTAATAACGTTGAAAAGGAATTTGGTATTGAAGAAATTTCACAATCAATTCCTGCAGAACCTGTAGTTGGAAGTATATTTAAGGATGAAACTGGAAACATTACAATTTATCTTGAGCGAACTACACTTTCAAACTCTGTTGAAGCAAGTGTTAGTGCAAGGTCTAAGAATAAAAATGCTCCACTTTCTTCAAATAATACTTCAAATGAAGTAAATGTAAGCTTCTTATATAACGATATATATGAACATGAGGTTGTTAGTATTTTGCTTGGTGCATTAAAACCTGCTGTTTCTGCAGCTGATAGTAAATTCAATAGCGATTGGTGGGAGGATAGATTAAGAACCTATGATTACTCTTCAAATGCTAAATTTGCATCATGTAATGGAACTAGTGGATTTGTATTATATAACCCAAAAACTAATGGCTATGGTGAGTTTACAAACTTTAGTAGCAATAAATGTATTATTAATGGAAGACTTGAAATGATGGTTCAAAAGGATCAAGCAAGTGGTTATCTAAATACTACTGAAAGTGATGCTTTAGAGCGTATTTCTGGAACACTCAATATAGACCTACCATATCTATACGGTAGTGCTACTATTACATTTAATGATTACTATGTGACAAATGGTAATGGTGTAAATAATGGTGGTAGTGTTACCGTTAATGGCATTGAAGTAGATGTTACAGAGGTTAAAGAGAGGATCTTACTATGAGAAAACTAATCTTACTTCTATTAACCATTCTATTAATTTCCTGTAATGCTTCTATTTTGATGACAAATGGAGAAGTAACTAAGCCGGGAAATTCTTCTTCAAAAGATAATAGTAGCAATAGCCCAATATTCTCAGGAGAAGCTCCAAGAACAATTAATGCAACAAAATCCTACTACACTAATAAAATTGTAATTAGATGGAGTAGTGTAGAGGGTGCTGACTACTATACTTTAGAGCGCTGTGAGCACTTAACTCCTGAGTTTGATGAAGATGCAGTTACCTTTAAGGAAATTGAAGAAAGTATTTTAGATACCTTCTACACAGATGAAACTAATTTAAAGGTTGGAGTTTACTACACATATAGAGTTAAGGCACATACCTTTGATGGTAATGTAAGTAAAGCATCGATTGTCACAACAGGAACAATACTATCATCTCCAAGTAATATTTCAGCATCAAAAGGAACTAGTATTAGTACTATCGACATTGAATGGACTCAAATGCCAAATGTTGAGTCTTATAATATTTATCGTTCAACTCTTTCCTCTGTATCGGGCTTAGAGAGTGAGTATATTGCAACAGTACAAGCTTCTCGTGAATCATACAACCTTGCATACTCCTATCAAATTGAAGATGGTAAGGAAAATGGTAAGGAACTGTTTTTTGCAATTGAAGGAGTAGGTCCAACTGGAAATAGTGCAAAGATAAGTTTGCCACGTTCAGGATATACCTTTATCCCTGGAGCTCCATCTTCTCCATCGGTACCATATGTTACTAAAGCTGATAGTACTGATAGCATTACCTTAAAATTCAGAAGCCAAGGTGCAAGCTGTAAGTACTTAATTAAAAGATATTACCCAGGATCATCAGAGATGATAATTTTCTCTGAAGACTTTGGTAATGAACTCTCTTCTCCTGATGCAGATGGCTACTACACCTATGTAGATACAGATGTTAAAGAAAATGTGGAATATACCTACTCTGTAATAGCATATAATGATATTGGTTCATCGCCTGCAACAGTGGTAACAGGATACCTACTTTCACCAGTAAGGAATGTTACTCTCCTTCCAAAGAATAATATTGCAGAAATAGGATATGAGCTTAATTTTGATGAACCAGTTGGTGCTGGTGATAGCCAAAGAACTGAAAAGTATTGCTATCAAATTACTGGTTATTCAAAGGATGGTAACAAACTCTTTAATGAGACAAAGAATGAGGGTAATGTAGTTTCATTATTTAGAAGTGTTGATAAAATAGTAACTAAGGAAAGCCAATTAAAAGAACTTTGGTATATAGATGTTAAGGTAACTTTAGGAAGTCTTGAGTCAAAAGTTATTCAAAGTGAGAAAATTCCAATGCTTCCTGAGCCTATTACAACTATTTCTGCATCTAAAAATAGAAAACCTTTAGATAGTGAAGAAGCTAACATAAATGGTGTTTATCCAGTTACTATTAAATGGGAATCGAGTTTTACAGGTGAAAGAATTCTTACACGAAATGGCTCTGATGGATCAGTAAAGAAATTTAATATTACAGGTGGTACTGAGTTTGTAGATACTACTGGAGAAATATTAGTTATTTACGACTACTTTATCGATACCTCTGACTCTTTTGGAAGAACTCTTGGTGAAATTAAACATACAGGGGACTCTTATGGTGCTATTACTCCAAATAAGTTTGCTGTTGTCTTAGATTCTGTTTCAATGAAGCCATTTGAAATTCAAACATATGTTCCAGCTGAGTATAAGCAATATTGGAAGAAATCAAAGATTGCTGAAATGGTTGGTTATGGTAATGCTTCTGACTTATCAACACAGATGAAAGCCTTAGGAACTGCAGAGGATAAGGACCACTTTGGTGGTGGTACTATTAAGTATGAAGCTTCAATGGAAGGTGTTGGAGGACAAATTTACTTCTCATACAACAACTTTGGTGAAAATGAGAACTTTAAGCTTACTGGTAATTATGAGATGCATGTAAATGCTTCAGGAACTGGTAAGGCGGGCTCTAATACTGGAGGATTAACTGTAAAAGGTATGTATCCTGCAAAGATTTCACTTGAAAAGATTAGTGTTTCAAATAAAGCATTTGTAGGCTCTTACATCTTTACCTTCTCCTATAGTGATGGTGAAGAAAACTATGAGGTAAAGCTATGAGAAATAGAAATAAAATTATTATTTTACTTTTATTCATTTTATTATTCTTCACATCCTGTGAAGAGATAAATGGAGTACTTGGCTTACTTCCTAAGTTTGATAGCACACTTCCAAATAATATTAGTGGAAAGTGGGTTTATTTTGAAAATGAAGAAGATAGATTAGGAGATGAAAATGAAGCATCCTTTACAAGACAATTTATCTTTGATTCAAAAGAAAATAAGTTCTCACTCTCTTATGTTGATAAAACCCAAGTGAATAAGAGTGGTTCATACTCCTATAGCTATAAAACCTATACAATCACAGAGTGTAATGGTGTATTAACATTAAGATTTGATGATGGAAGTGTAGAAGAGTATGATTTCTACATTAGTTCTACTGCAATTAGTGGCCCTGAAAAATTAATGCTTTCAGATGGACTAACATACTACTATTGGGGGAATGTATGAAAAAAATTATATTAATACTCTTACTTTCCATATTAACACTCTCTCTATTTGCAGTTGATAAAGAGCCATACTTTAAAGAGGATGTTGATGTAAAACTAAAATCACACATCTATGCTGATACTGTTATGTTATTTGGATACCCCACCATTGGTGCATCAATGGATATCGGGTTAAATATCGATACAGTTACAATAGCAGGGTATTTACGGTTTGAACATTTATTTAGACCACAGGGCTCAAATACTGGACGTCTAGCTGTTGCAGAGGAAATGGGTGAGCTTGGCTTATCATTTAAAGTAAGACTATATGAACTTGGACGTTTTAATGTCTCACTTGGCATTAATACAGGTTGGTACCAGCAGTGGATAATGTTAAGGTCAAATGCTGGAATTTATAACCTTGTTCATAATGGCTTAATGATAAGACCTGAGTGTTCAATTGGCTGGCGCTTAGCAGGCGGCTGGAATGTCGAACTTGGATTTTTCTACCAAAGTCCACTTTATCCATTTTACGATGGATATCAAGGGTGGGGAATACAAGTAAAACTTGTTTAACTGGGATTAAAAGGTCCCAGTTTTTTTATTGTGCAATAAAAACTCTTGATGTATGATTAGTTATACAAATCATACTTTTTATACGGAGAATGCTATGGCACATGAAGGAAAATTTGCTTGGACAGTAACAGTCGGAGAAAAGGGACAAATAGTAATTCCAAAGCAAGCTAGAGAATTATTTAATATAAAACCTGGAGACAACCTACTAATACTTGGAGATATTAATAAAGGTCTTGCGATCCCACCAAAGTCATCACTTGATGCAATTAGTAAAATGATATTTGAGACAGGTGATGAAAAATGAGAAAATACTATATCGATAACTTAAGAACAGCTGTTGTACTATCAGTAATAGTTTACCACGTTTGCTACATCTTCAACGGAGTTGGAGTGTTAGGAGGAATTCCTAATTCACTTTCAATTTCCTTTTGCGATAGCTTCGCAACCTTCATATATCCATGGTTTATGGTACTACTCTTTATCATTTCTGGTATAAGTAGTGCTTATAGTTTGGATAAAAAGAGTGTAAAAGAATTTATTAAAGCAAGAACTCATAAACTCTTAGTTCCATCAACACTAGGCTTATTTGTGTTTCATTTCTTAACAGGAATGATAAATACAAAAATGAATAA
>JAQYFM010000243.1 GCA_028723145.1 Spirochaetales bacterium
GAAAAAGAATTACTTTTTCTTATGTCTATTCTGTCTGAGTCTCTTCTTTCTCTTGTGTGTTGCAATCTTATGCTTCTTTCTTTTCTTACCGCAAGGCACAGTTCTGCTCCTTATTCCAATTGGATTTTTTTGTAATTACCGGACTATTATGCCTTTTTTAATAAATACTAGTCAAGTAATTGGAGAAATTTTTCTAAAAGACTTTATTTCCTTTAACAAACTTTGCAAAAACTCTATCAGATGGCTTTAAATATACATATTGTTCTAGGCGTTCTTGCAAGGATAATTCATCTTTTAATGTAGTTTTAATGGAAGAATCATCAAGAACTACAATATCAGCATCATAGCCTTTTATAAACGAACCAACATTACCAAAGAAAGATCCCCCTGAGTAAGTTGCAAGATAAAAGGCTTCAGCAAAGCTCAATGACCTATCCTCGCTGTGACTTAAGCGTTTATTAAGCTTACTTACTTTAATAGCATTTTTCATAGCTGATAAAATCGAAAGCTCCTCACCTCCTGCAACATCACTTGCAAGACCTACATTTACACCACTATCCATTAAAGCTGTGATACGAGCAATTCCACTTGTAAGGTTTGAATTTGAATCAGGACAATGAGCTACATAAATATTTTTATTTTTCATTAACTCAAGTTCTGTCTCATAGCTATATACACAGTGAGCCATAATTGTCTTTTCTTCTCCCCAGAGCCCAAACATACGATAAGCATCAGCATAGGACTTACTCTTTGGTACTAATTGTTTTACCCACTCAATTTCTGAAGGATTTTCACTTAAATGGGATTGAACAGGTAAGTTATAATCTTTCGAGATTTTTCCAAGCTCTTGTAATAGAGTATCAGAACAAGTTGGAATAAAACGAGGTGTAATAATAGGTTTAATATTCTTAAGCTCTTTTGATTTCTCAATGAAATCTAAAGTTGCATTAATTGACTCCGCAGTTTCTTCTCTCAGAATATCAGGAGCATTTCTATCTGAATTAACTTTACCAACAAATCCAGCAAGTCCTGCCTTTTCTAAAGCATTCATTAAATATAATGCAGAATCCTTATGAATTGTCGCAAATGCACTAACTCGTGTTGTTGCACTATATTTTAAATCCTCTACGAAAATATCATATGCCTTTGATGCATATTCAAGACTTTTATACTTACTTTCTTCAGGAAATGTATGTTCTTCAAGCCATGGTAATAGCTCCATATCCATCCATAGTCCTCTAAATTGATATTGAGGAGCATGTACGTGTAAATCGCTTAATCCTGGAATAACAAGCTTATCTTTATAGTCGTAAAGCTTTAAATTCTTATACTTTTCAGGTAGTTCTTGATAAATTCCTTCCACAACACCATCAAGTACTATAAGATAGCTATTTTTCTTACAAATTAATTCTTCACTAGATTCACAATAGATAAAATTTGAAAAAATTGAAAAACTTTCCACTTAAACCTCCTAACTATTTTTTGATAATAGTCGGATGTTTATGGCAACCCGGTAGAAACTCTTACCCATATCGTAAGGATATATTATCTTAGGTAATTATAGCACTTAAAAAATAAAATTGTATTTTTTTTACTTTTCTTGGCTTTTGTTATTTTTGCTATAGATGAAAGTGAAAAAATGGCTTATCTTTGTTGTATTTAGAGGGATAACATGAAAATTCTTATACTTGGATTAGGGCTAAATGGTGGAGGTGCTTCTGCTGCAAGATACTTTGCAGGAAAAGCTACAGTTAGAATATCTGATATTTCACCAAGGGAAACTTTTGGTCCATTAGCTGATGAAATGGAAAAGCTAGGAATAACATGTTTTTTTTCTGATAAAGATCCTAAAGACAATATTAAATGGGCAGATGTTGTTATAAAAAATCCTGCAATTCCAAATAAGCTCCCTCAATTAGCACTTGCAAAAAGTATTAAAAACGATTTTTCATATCTTTTTTCTTCACCTTTAATTAAGAATATTAAGCTTATATTAGTTACTGGTACAAAAGGAAAATCTACAACTGTTTCTGCTATTAACCACGCATTAAATAAGATGGGTCATAGTAGTTTGTATTGTGGGAATATTGGTATTTCAGCATTCATCACTCTTGATGAATTAGAGAGCAGAAATAAAAAAGGTGAAAAGATGCCTGAATACATAGTTGCAGAAATGTCTTCTTGGCAAATTCATGATACCTATGTAGGCCTCAATGGGATAATGCCTCAAACTGAGTTAACTATCTTAACTAGTCTTTATAGAGATCATCAAAATAGCTACCAGTCTTTAAATGCTTATTATGATGATAAGCTAATATTAATTAATGAAAAATGTAAACGAATATTAATTAATTATAAGACAAAGCTTTATGTAATTAACCATACTCATGGTTTAAAAAAGAAGATTAAAGTATTCCCTTCTCTCTTTAATCCATATATTGGAAATAAGATGGAGTTAATTTGTTCTTATAATGCTCTTAAACTCCTTGGCTTTAAGAAAGATGAAATAATTCTTGCACTCTCAAGTTATAAGGGAATTCCACATAGAATTGAACAGGTTGCAATAAAAAATGATATTATGTTCATTAATGATAGCTCTGCCACAATTAGTGAGGCTGTAACCTTCTCAACTAAAACCCTTTATCCCCTCTCCTACCATTTAATTTGCGGTGGAACAGATAAAGACATTAAAGCTAATGGGATGCTTTCAGCATGTAAAGGAGCAACTAGTGTAATACTTCTTAATGGCTCATTTACAAGAGATAAGCTACTACCAATGCTTGAAAACAATAATATTAAATATTATGGTCCTTATGATGATTTACCATCTGCATTTTATCAGGCAGTTGAAAATGCGGAATTAAAGAAGAACCATACAGCTAATATGCAAGTTGTTATTCTGTCCCCTGGAGCAGCATCCTTTGAAATGTTTAAAAATGAATTTGATAGAGGTGATAGCTTTAGATCTTTAGTTGGCCAATATGTTAGCCACGTCTAAGTTTAAATCTAATATCTTCAACTACTCTATAGCTTGATGCAATAAAGTAATTATAATAGTAATCAAAGGAAGGAGTTCTATTAACTAATTCTCCTCCAAATGATGATTTAAATGTGATTAACTTACTTAAGTGTTTATTATCAACACCAAAAAGATCATATCGTTTTACACTATCCCTTTTTGCTTTTTCAATTGCATATGTTTGTAACGAATACCCACAAGAAACACCATCCTTAATAAAAGAAGAGGAGCCAAATAGATATACTTCCTCACTATCATTTCGTAAATTAAGTATTCCACCAATTACTTTTTCTTGATACTTTGCAAGGTATAAAAGAGGTTTTACATCACCTTTATTATAGTTTAAAAATTTCTTAATGTATGCTTTACTTCTTGCTTGGAAGTTATCTCTTTTTGATGTTTCTACATAGCTATCATACCAAGCAGAAAAATCTTT
>JAQYFM010000244.1 GCA_028723145.1 Spirochaetales bacterium
ACTTGGAACAGATTCTTTAGGAAGAGATCTTTTTTCACGTTGTATTAATGGCGCTAGAAATTCATTTTTTATTTCTTTTTCTGTTGCTTTGTTATCAACAATTTGTGGGTTTATTATTGGTGTATTATCACTTTTTTCAAAAATATTAGATGAAGTGTTAATGCGTTTAATGGATTCAATTAAAGCTCTTCCAGCAATATTATTTGCATCTCTATTAATTGTAACAGTTGGAAAGAGTGCTCCTTTATTAGTGTTATCTCTTTCAACTGCATTTATTCCTCAGTGTGCACGATTAGTCAGAAGCGAAGGAAAGATGCAGCTACAAAGTGAATACTACCTAGCAGGCTTATCATTAGGTCATGATGAAAATTATTACAAGATTATTATTGTATTTAGACATACTTTGATGATGCTAATTAATCAAATTCCTTTTATTTTTTCATCATCTGTAATACTTGAAGCAACATTAAGCTTTATCGGTGCTGGGCTTGATGAAACATCACCAACTTTAGGTGGTGTTATTCAGGAGTCTAGAGCTTTCTTATTAACTAGACCATATATGATAGTTTTCCCTATATTGCTAATTTTATTATTTACTTTGACCTTTTCTTATATAGGAGAAAGTATAAAGAAAATTAGACACTAATTTTATATTAAATAATTTTTTTTATAGAATGAAAATATAAATTTTTTATAGAATTTTTATAGAAAAATATTAAAAAGTAGTTGATTTTGTTTTCGATAAAGAGTATATTACTACTCGTTGCTGAAAAGCACGCCGCTTTAGCTCAGTAGGTAGAGCAAAGGACTGAAAATCCTTGTGTCCCTGGTTCGATTCCTGGAGGCGGCAATAGGACTCCTTGAAATCAAGGAGTTTTTTTTTATTGTGAAACGAAAACTTCCAGCTCGGCTGGAGGTTCTAAAAGCTTTAGCTATGCAAAAATAAAATAATTCTCCGATAATGGAAGTGTTGCACGACCAAGTAGCACCACAACCAATAAAGGAGAATTAAAAATGGATGAGGAAAGTTTAGCTCATACCAAATGGAATTGCAAATATCACATAGTTTTTGCACTTAAGTATAGAAGACTTGTAATATATGGCAGGTTAAGATTAGAGATAGGAAAAATACTGAGAGAAACCAAGTGTAGGATTTATTAAAACCGTAGCATTAATAGGTATTCCTACAGCAATAATTCAAATATGTCTTTCATTAGCATCTTCATTAACAAACATTGCTGCAGCAAGCTTAAGTCAAAGTGATGAAATAATTGCTTCTTATGGCGTAGTTCAGCGTCTGATATTAATTGGATGTTATGTAATAATGGGTTTTATGCAGGGTTACCAGCCAGTTGCAGCTTATGCATATGGTGCAAAAGATGAGGAAAGATTCCATTCAAGTGTTAGATTTGCTTTAAAGGGATCAATTGCTTTAACAATTATAGTTGGGGTGATATATATATTGTTATCAAAGCCTTTAATTATTGCATTTAATAGAAATCCTGTAATTATTAACTTTGGAAAGAATTTACTCATATCACAAGTAATACTCTTTCCTGCCTTTGGAATATGCTACATGATGACAATTACATTCCAAACGATAGGAGAAGCAAGGTTTGGTCTCTTCTTATCATTAATTCGTCAGGGAATTTTTTACACTATATTTATTCTATTTTTGCCGAGAATACTAGGTATTACAGGAATATATCTATCACAACCATTGTCAGATATTTTTACACTTATAGTATGTTTACTGTCAGTTAAGAAAATGAAGAAAATTGCATCAAAAAATATGAATCTGTGATTAATTTATATCAAATACTTCTTACTGGTAATCTTGTGTCATATCTGTAAAATTGATAATATCAAGAACACAGTAGGAGGTATTTGATGAAATTACAACTTGGTTCATTAGTAATAGCAATATACATCCTATTTATTTATCTTCAAAAGTATAGAATTAAAGGAATAACAAAAAAATGGACGTACTATGATACTCTACTTATTGTAGGTATTACGGAACTTGTGTTAGATGCAATAACTGCATATACAGTTAATCATCTTGATAGCTTTTCAAGTCTTTTAAATTTAAGCTTACATATTGCCTTTTTAATCTCTGTTGATAGTTTTTTATTTGCTTTACTTATTTATATTCTTCACTTAACAGACAAAATTCCAACGACTAAAAATAAAAAAATACTTTTATACACACCATTCATTATTAATATTTTATGTGTAATTGTTTTTGCACCTAAGCTTGAATACATAAAAGGCACCTATACAAATTATTCGATGGGAATACCGGTTTATACCTGTTATTTATTATCTTTATTCTATGCAGTTGTAGCGATATTTATTTTTTTAAAGAATTGGAAAACAATTGAAGATAAGAAACGATTAGTTCTTCTTTCTTCATTTGTTGCATTAACTGTTACATCGATTATTCAAATGATATTCCCTGAGACACTTATTTCAAGTATTGGTGTTATTTTGATAATTCTTGGAAGCTTTATTAACTATGAAGATCCTTCTTCTAGGGAGCTCCAAATTGTCCATGAAGAAATGATTTTTTCATTTGCTTCTTTAGTTGAAAATAGGGATGAAGGAACGGGTGGACACATTAAAAGAACAACAGAGTATGTTCGCTTATTGGCAACAGAACTTAGTAATAGAGGTTATTTTAAGGATACTTTAACAAAAAGTTACATCAAAAACCTAGCTTTAGCAGCTCCAATGCATGATATTGGTAAAATTGCAATTCCTGATAGTGTATTAAAAAAGCCTGGAAGATTAACTAGTGAGGAATTTGAAATAA